>JAVLUO010000001.1:0-300000 GCA_031628995.1 Bacillota bacterium LX-D
AGACGGAATCTCAATTAATACCGGCTTGTCCTTTGGCATATATAAGTCTTTGTATTCCTTTTTATAGTCAAATGCTTTTTCACTCATCTTAAAGCCTCCGCTTCCTTTCTCCACTTAAGCCCACCTCACTTATTTCTTTCTGCATCTTTTTTGTAAGAGAATTAAAGACCAGAGAATAGGATATATCAATCCATTTCTTAAGCTCTTCTTCTGGAATTAATCCGTCTACGGTTATAGTATTCCAATGCTTTTTATTCATGAAGTAGCCCGGTGCTACCTGCGGATATTGCTGTCTTAATACATCTGATAATATCGGATCACATTTGAGCGTAATCCTTAAACCCTTGTCAGTAGATATGGCAGCAAACATTTTATTCCCCACTCTGTATCTTGCCGCATCCCATCTAAGATGGTAATCAAGTTCTGCACCTTGCTTCTCTTCACATAGCTTCATTAAGAAATTCAAATCCATAATTCTTTCATTCTCCTTCACTTAGAAGGCTTACCCTCTTGTTGATGGAGTTCAAATGCTCCTCATCACTTAACGAGGGGTCTTTTAAATCGTACCATTTCTTACATGGCAGCTCATTGCATTTTCCGCAGTTTTGAAAAGCCTTCTCTTCACAACATTTATATACAGGGCATGGCTCTCCGCCAATATATTCAGTCCAAAAAGGCTTTCCGCAGACCTCTTCACAACCTGGACATTCCTTTTGGAAAGCATAACATTCGTTACAACATAACCCGCATTTATTAATCATTAAGACAACCCCCTGCACTTTTTAACTCATAATATCACAGTAAACTTGACAACAATGTGTCAAGTTTATCAGAAATGATATATGCCATAGCTGAAGGGGATGCCAAGCTTCCAGGAAAAACCGGGGAGGGCATCGGTGCTGTAATAATTGGTGTGGCTATGTTTTCATGCTCACATTTGCGGCAGGAGTACACGTATCGAACATGTTTGATTACTTTTATTTGGGCAGGAATAATTTTAAGTTCTTGCCTCACTCACGTTTTCGATTGCAAAAGACAAAAAGACAGGGTGCAAAGGGATCAAGAGCAAAACCTTCCTTAACTAAAACGGCTAAGCCATCAATTGATTTGCGTAAATCGGTACTTCCACATGCTAGGTAAACTTGCTCTATGCCAAGGTCGGTTATCATAATTCTTTTAGTGTTCGTACCACTTCTCTAAGTATTGCCGGGGTGAAGCCAGGTTGGATCTCTGTAACCGCATGCCCTACTCTTACAACTAAACCGCAGCCCTGGCCATTAGGCCCTAATTTGTCTATTTCTACAGGCAGCCACTGTGTTGGGACTACTTTGGTAGTATCTACGGATTTAAACTTCCGGAGCCAATACCGTAATTGAGGAAGTTTTATATCGTGCTCTGCACACCATGCTGACGTACTCTGCCCACTAGCTACTGGCACAAGTGGCCTACTTTTTTCCCGGCGCTTGGTACACTATTTTCTTGACGTTCGTACACACTGTGAGAGTCAACAAAAAACTGCAACTTTTTTTATTTTGTTGCAGCTTAAAGTGTAGCCAATATTTACAGTCCTACTATTTGAATGAGTCAAAAAACTTTTTCAAGTCTGCTTTTGTTTCGCAGTTCAAATAATGCCACCTTATACCTTGAATGGCGCCTTCAAGTGCACAAAGTGAGTTAAAACAGGTATCTCCTTCAAGCAAACGCAGCTTTATAAATGCTTCTTTACTGCCGACTTGCCTCAAAGCTTCAACGTCGTTTATTCCTGCCTTGACTAGGCGTTTTTCCATTACCTTACCAATATTCGGCAGGTCGCTCAATAATCTCCCCATAGTCACACCTCATCAAAAGCGTTTAAAGCAATCGGAAGTGCTTTGACAACCTTGTTTCCAACTGCTGGCAGTCCAAGAAGAATTGCACTTTTGATGTCTTCCCTTGTAGCACCTAATTCTTTTGCTCTTTTAACATGGAATGGAATACCGCTTTCTAATCCCACAGCGGCAAGCACTGCGATATATGCTATTTCCCCCATTTTTTCATCAAGGCTGCACACCGCGTCAAGCTTTTGCACTGCCTCCATCCATGCTTTTGAATGCTCTGGCGCTTCTTTCAAAAACACCTGAAATGAATTGCTTACATTTTTGCTATCCATAGTCTTTTTCACTCCCTATAAAAGCTTCATTACTTCGCTTTTTGCTTTTTTATTAAGAATTCAACCTGTCATGGTATTGCTTATATACATCTCAATCTCTTCTCTCCGGCTCTGCTTATTAATTGCGATCAGTACATTCTGAATATCCAAAAGGAGGATTTTTCTCTGTGTCTCTCTGCGTTCCATTATTTTTATGTATATCAGCTTATCTGCAATCTTTGTGCAAAGATGCTTTTCATATGGATTTACCTTGCACTGGCGAACGGTTATTGGTTTCTGATCATCGCAAAATGAAAGGAATAAATCAATAACTTTATCAAATTTGCCATCTTCGTCCCACTTCACATTTTCAGCCAAGTTTTCAGTCGCCGCAAGCTCTCTGGCAAGCTCCTGGTTCGGAACTTCGTCCTTTCTGTCTTGCAGGCAGGCGATTCTGTTCAGTCCCGACATTTTTATTTCACTCCATATAAAATCAAGCTCTTTCCACCGGATGCCTGAGTACCGTTTTCATGCTTTCAGGCTTGCACTTCCTCGAGTCTGAAAAGTAAATCTCGTGATGCTTTCCACCGCTGCCCAGCCTGTGCTTCAATCCCTGCCTCTAATTCGGCACCCCGGCTATCATAGCGATATCAAAGCTCGTTTTAGACCCGTGGCTTTGCGTCCCTGTCTTTCAACAGTTTGACCTTATAATATTATTTAGTTATTATCTATTAACTATTATACTGCTCAAACCTTGTTGAATCTTGTCATATCGCGTTACTATTTCTTTTTTCTTCCTAATTACAACTAATAACAACTTTTCATTAAAATGTTATCTTAAAATATTTTTAATTATTTTTAGACAGGGAAAAGCATTATTTAGTTCTTCTTTGAAATTTTTGATTTTTCTGCCTTAATCGTCTTTAGTTGACAATAATCCAGCAAGCTTCAACTGCCGACTATTATGATAGTATATAGTCCTTGAACATCCTGGTAGTCAAACTACTTATAACAATAATTTACTTATATTACCTGTGTAGTATAGCGATAACTTATGCAAAGCTCTTGTACAAGCAATGTACAAAAGCTTCTTGTCATCCGCATTCATATAATTTTTCTCATCCGTGTCATAAACTAAGACAGCATCAAATTCAAGCCCCTTGGCCATATAGACAGGGACTATAAGCACTCCCGCCATTGTATCAGCCGTATCTTCATTTATTAATTCCACAGCAATCCTGCTATTTATCCTGCTGTATAATTCTTTAGCTTTCTTCATACTTTTACATACAATGGCAATTGAGGAATAGCCGAATTTTTGGCACTGAACGATATCCTGTATTACTGCATCGTCAAGTTCATCTATACTCGATTTGCCCACTATTTCAGGAAAGCTTCCATGCCTGTCAAAGCTTTCTATTGCAATATTGCTATCAATAAATTTTGCGCTGAATGTATTAATCTCATAGGAACATCGAAAGCTTTTAGTCATAAAAACGGTTGTGGTTTTTAGTTTGTTCAATATTGCTTTAATATCATCATAGATAGATAAATCTGCCCATTTTTCAATGGCTTGGTTAATATCACCCACAATCGTATATTTTGCATTCGGAAACAGTATTTTTAATATTTCAAAATGCATGGGGTAGTAGTCCTGTGCTTCATCAACCACGACCTGTTTGATATCAGAGTAGGTACTGCAGCCAGTCATTTTTATTTTTAAACACATTAACACAATCGCATCTTCATAACGCAATTTATCTGCACTAAGGTTTTTGTTTGTATCATCCAATATCTGCTCAATATCCAACGGCAGATTAAGCCCCTTCGAAAGGCGATAAAACAGGGCTTTGTCCTTAAACAATGTCTTATATACTGATAAATAGTCTATTTTTGTAAATTTGTCTATTGTTTTCCTCAAAGCTGCACTTTGCTTTGCTGCCAGCAGCCTTGCAAAAGCTTTTGCGTCGAAAGGGTGATCTGTTTGCTCATATACAAACTTTTCGAACTTTATAAGCCTGTCTTTTCTAAGTTCCTGCAGCCTGTTCATGATTCGGGTTTCAATTTGTTTAAGACGTTTTTCAACAGGTATAAATTTTTTTGCTTGTTTAGTAAATCCATCTTTAACAAGTGGCGGTCTGCAACACATTCACCATTAAAATGAATGTCGCAAAACTCTATCATACGATGCTCAAAATGCCTTATAAACCGTTCAAGCAGAATAAGAAAAGTTTTAGACAGCTTAAACTCTATACTTGACTTGAGCAATTCTTTTTTCTTTGTATCATCTGAGGTTATAATTTCTTCAAGTAATGAATTTCTGCTTTTAACTCCGATACTGTTCTCAAAAATGGTTGCAAAAATATTTTCAAAAGTAAGGGTTGCAATGTTCTCTTCACCAAGTTCAGGTAAAACATTGGAAATATACTGACCAAATAAGAAGTTGGGGGAGATAAGGACAATATTATTCATTCCAAGTTATTCGGTAAGGCCCTGATACATTAAAAAGGCTACTCTGTGCAAAGCTACAGAAGTTTTCCCGCTTCCCGCAACGCCCTGAACAATCACAAGCTCATTCTCAATGTCACGAATAATTATGTCCTGCTCTCTTTGGATGGTTTCTACAATGGTTTTCATTTTTGATGATACATGACCGGATAATACTTTTTTGAGTATATCGTCCATAACACTTACGCTTGAATCAAAAAAATATTGCAGCTTACCATTTTTTATTTCATATTGACGTTTTAACGTAACTTCACCTTTTACAGTTCCACACGGTGCTTGATAGCTAACCTCTCCAAGTTCATACCGGTAGAATATACTTGATATGGGTGCTCGCCAATCATAAACATAGGTGTTATAAGTTTTATCATCCGTCAGATTTCCAAGCCCAATGTATATACTTTCCTTGTCAAAGCCTTCTTCAATGAAATCTATTCTGGCAAAGTAAGGTGAATTTAATAGCTTCTTGTATTTTTCTATTCTTTTTGCGGTAGCTTCATAGTCATACGTTTGCACTTCCAGAGGACTCAGGTGCTGAACCATTTCGGTAAGTTTATCAAAGTCATTTGAAAAATGAGCCGTATTTTCATACATATCCCGTCTTGAAGCAATTAAATTCTCTTTTTTTTCCGCAATATTATGCTGTTCCTCTTCTAATTTATTTTTTACAACAGCAAGGGTCTGCTCTAAATAGTTAGTCTCAATTATTAGATTTTCTTCATATTCACCCATAAAATCACCCCCTACTATTCAAAAGCAATTTCATTATTTTGACAGCCTCTTTAGTAACATATTTCTTGAACTCGTTTTCTTCTGGTATAAGTGATCTTCTAGCAATATAGATAGAAACTTCGCCATGTATATAACAGTGCACGTTGTGAAGTGCATATTTCATCTTTTCTTTTTGCAGTTCTACTCCATACAGATTTCTCCAAATAGTTATGAGGCTGTCAACAAAAGTATCTACCGTCTGTACTGTAGCTATTTCATTACTTTTGGGGCGCTGACCTCCAATTATTTCAACCCATGCTAAACGAAACCACCCCTTATTATTCAGATAGAAGTCTACAAATTAACTTCTCTACGTGATCCTTTACGAAAAACATTTAATAAAGCGAAGTTTCAATTCTCCGGCAATAGTACCAATCGTCGGACAACACTTGACGTCCTTGCCTGACCGGTCACGAAGATACATTATAGGTGTTTATATCTCTATGTAGAATTACAATCTAAAATGAGTGAGATTTGCAAGACCTACGCGAACAGTAGTTTGCACTGCTTTTCCATCTTTCACAACTATTACATAATCCTTATCATCTTGATGGAGGAGTGCTGAATTTGGAATAACTAAGGCCGATGGAATTTGCACGGAAATCTTGGCTATGGCCGTCATCCCCGCCTTTAAGAGTCCATCCGAATTATCCACTGTGACCTTGATCGGAAAAAACTGCCCTGTAGGAATAGAAACTGGGCTAATATAAGCGATTTTCCCCGTAAAGGTTCAAACAACCATTCTCACTCCCTTAAAACAGAACAGATTTATTATTGGATTGCGTAAGTTTGGAACTATTGACAATTTCCAGGGTTGCACAATACGTATCCACAATACAAACTATAAGTGATTCATAATATTTGGGCGGCATAATAGTCAGCGGCCACATATGTTTTTAGATAATATCCTGCTCTATTTCATTTAAAGTAAATATTCTATTAGCATTTTCCAGTGCTATGGACAAAATGGTCCTGACAAAAATCCCCTATTTATAAAACGTTTTTCGGAAACACTTGCATAAATTGATTCTAAAGTCCACCCAATAAAAGCATAAAAAGCAAAAAAGTACTACATCAATAATATGGCTCCTTAATTACCTCTCCCCTATATAAAAAGAAGTCTTAAAAAAGACCTGAGCGAAAGACTGAAAGTACAAGACCTATTGTTATTATTCCGGCAACAGCTAATCCTATTTTTAAAAGTACTATATTTAATTGATAGACTTCTACTCCGGTATGGGCACTCATTCCTGAACCGATAATAATTCCGGCAATAATTATACTTACCGCCAAAAGTACGATACTAAAGGAAATTCGATTGGATATTCTATCTATTCTTCTTATTATTTTTTCAATATCTTGAATCTTAAAATAGAATGTGAAATCCTCCTCTTCTATTCTCTTTATAAAACTAAGGATAAAAATAGGTAATTCCTTTATTAAACTGCTATAATTAGTTATTCCTCTAAAAAATATTTTCGCAAAATATTCTGGCGACAAAGTAGCAAACGCTAATTTTTTAGCGATTGGTTCCGCAATTTCTAAAACGCTTAGCTGGGGGTCAAGTTTTTCTACTAATCCTTCCATAGTAATTAGTGATTTTGCCAGCATTGTAAATTCAGGTGGAAGCATAATTTTATAGGAAAAGGCTATTTTAAAAACCTCATTCAGCAATTCACCAATTTTTAGCTTATTTAGCTCGTGCGATAAATAATTATTTCTTATTGCGTCGAATTCTTTTTCAAGTTTATTTGTATTAACCCTGGCTGTTATAGCATTCAGCTCCATCAGAGCCTCCACAATTAACTTGCTGTTTTTAGAGGTAACACCAATTAATATTTTGAGGAACTGGATTTTACGTTCTTCGCTTAGTTTTCCTACCATACCTAAATCTAAAAAGGCGATGGTATTGTCGGGTAAAACCATAATATTCCCCGGGTGAGGATCGCCATGAAAAAAGCCATCTCTCAATACCTGATTAAATATTGATGTGGCAAGCTTCTTGGCTATCAGCTTACGGTCAATCCCCGCTTTTTCTAACGCGTCAAAATCAGATAGCCGTATCCCGTCAATATACTCCATTGTCAGGACACGTCTTGTTGTATGAATCCAACTGATTGACGGTACTAAAATACCCTTGTCTTTAGAGAAGTTTCTTTTGAAAGTTTCTGCGTTTTCTCCTTCTACTCTAAAATCCAATTCATTTTTTAAAGTATTTTCAAATTCTTTAACCATTTTACTGAAATTATAGAGCTTACCATATTGAGTGTGATTATCAATAAAATAGGCAAGGTCTTTTAATATCTTCAAGTCTAAATCAATATTTCTTTCTATTCCCGGCCTTTGAACCTTAACTACTACTTGTTTACCTGACCTTAATCTGGCGAGGTGAACCTGTGCTATCGATGCTGCTGCCAAAGGTTTTTCAGTGAACTCGGTATAGATATTTTCCAATTTTTCATCAAACTCATTCTCAATTACAGACCTGATATCTGAAAAAGGCAAGAGTTGTACGGCATCCTGTAATTTTTCTAGTTCATTAATAATTTCTTTAGAGAAAAGATCGGGTCTTGTACTGATTACTTGTCCGAGTTTGATAAAAGTTGGCCCTAATTCCTCTAATGCCACTCTTAATCTCTCACCTATAGAAAGTTTTGCATACTCATTTTCCGCTTCGATTTTTATTATTCTTTTTTTGATATTCAGATACCTAAAAAGGCCTAGTTGGTCAATAAAGACACCAAAACCATGCCTGGCAAAGACCACAA
Organism: Bacillota bacterium LX-D; assembly: GCA_031628995.1. Taxonomy (NCBI): domain Bacteria; kingdom Bacillati; phylum Bacillota; species Bacillota bacterium LX-D. Next base: position 8,173 of record JAVLUO010000001.1, read on the forward strand.
TTATCTCTTGATACCTTTTAAGATGTTCATATCGATTAATTACCAAATTTAAATCACAACCTATTTTTATTCTTTAACTGATTTCAGCTATACCATTTCATTATACTGGCTCCCCACGTTAACCCCGCTCCAAAACCAATGAGTAATATTATATCACCTGTTTTTATTTGTTTTTTAATAAAGGCTTCGGACAAGATACTGCCGCATTTACAAGCTATGTCTGGAGTGCTAATATTATATTCTACTTTTCTTCTTTCCCTTCGTCCTGCAGTTTTATCCCTGCCAGAAAAACTGCCTGCCGGTGAGCCAGAATATCACGAAAATGATGCCATCGGCATTGGAGAGATGGTTACAGACAAAAATTACAGGTTACCCCAGTATATTTTCTAGGCCTGTTACCTTAGAGGGTTGTAATATTTCACATAAACTTTACCATAAAATATTCGGACGTCCGTACTATATATTTAGTATAACTTGACTTTTTTTAAAGTGTTAATCTTTATCTTCTTTTTTACAATTTGCATTTTGCTCTAACACCTGAATAAGTTGCTCTCTTATAATATTTTTTATATCGTCTTTAGTAAGCAAATCTTCTTTCCTTGCTACATTCACATAGTCTAATGATTCTTTGATTTCGTCTTTAATCAATTTTTTAAGCTCTTCTCGCTGCTCCGCTCCTTTTTTAACTAAGTCGCTAACGAGTTTTTGAGCATCTTTTCTCGAGACTTCCCCTTTATTTACGAGTTCATCTACTACTGCTTCAATTTTTTCTCTTGAGTATGCAAATAAACCTAAACCGAGATTCATTGATCTTTCTAATAAATTTAACATTAATAACTTCTCCTTTCATTATTAAGCTAAACTTTATTCAAATATTATTTCTACCGCATTTAATGCTTGAGGTAAGTTTTCTTCTTCGGAGTCTAAAATTACCTGTATGGCAGTTCCTAACATTGCACCAAGAATCATTCTAGCTATAGACTTAGGAGAATATCTCTCTAAATTCTCCTTCATTGGGATGTCATGTAAAATGTGTTTTTCTATCAAATCAGATAGACCTTTAAAAAGGTTACACAGCAAATCTTTAAAAGAAGAAGACCAGAGGGCTAGGCCTGTTAAGTCATATAGCATGCGAAAAAGTGCAGGATTACTTTTTAACATTTCCCGAAAATATTTTATTAAAGAAGAAATTTTATCTTTAGGGACATCCCCTTTCTGTAAACACTGCTCTACTTCCCTTAAATATTTTTGTGCCATCAGTTTGATAACTTCTGTAAACAAACCCTCTTTATTCTTGTAGTAATAATTTAGTTGGCTTAAAACTACACCTGCTTCATTAGCAATATCTCTTAAAGAGACATTAGCGTAACCTTTTGATGATATGCAGTGAAAGGCTGCAAGTAAGATTTTTTCTGACTGATTCTTCGTTTCTGCGTCTTGTTTCATTTTATCACCCCTTTCACTATAATTCGGACGTACGTCTTACAAAGAATTATATCATTGTTCATTTGTTAAATCAATATAGTCGACCGGGATAGCTTAGATATCCTGGGCACCCCGATATAGTTTTACCTAAGTATAAGACAATAGTTTTTGTTAATGGTTGCTTTTGGCATATGCATGTCGGTTGTTCTGACTTTTGATAATAAAGTCTTAAGGATTCTTATTGTTTTCACCATTTTGGAAAAGTGGAGATTGTCCCTTTTTCCACAAAAATTTTCCTTTTTATTTCCTCAACTAACATCTATCCTGTCAACTCAACCCATACAAAAACAGCCATTATCCATTCTGTCAACTCAACCCTACCTATATCAAGGCAGTTGACCTGTTTCCATGAACACAAGAAATAAGGGTTTTCAGCCTTATTTATTTTCCACCCTTGACATCAATACGACACTCTCAACATGGAACGATAGCATCAGATTGATGTCTGGTATGTATTTTTCTGTTTTTCCGTATAAGGGAACAGGTCGAGCATGGTTTTTATGGGTATTATCGGTTCGCGGGAACAGGTCAACAGTTTTTGCCCTTTCGTGGGAATAAGTCGAGATATGGTTTAATATTTCATTTTGCGATATAATGACCCCCATATTATGCTCACTTATGAGTCTCATTCTCTTCATATTTTCTCTGGATGTGTTTTATCTTTTCAATTGGGAACGGAGCACTTTCTGATGAATGGTATTCTATGGATTCAATCCTCACAACGGCCTCATGGTTATCTGGACCAGCTGGAACAACCACCAAGTCACCTTCGCAAAAATCATCGCTGTCCGCAAGATAACAGTATGTACGGCCACCATCCTCAAATTCCACATTGCAGAAAATAAAGTCAGATTGCCTGCGCTTGGCTTTTCCATATACTCTTTCATCGAAAAGCTCGCCAAGTCCATAAAAAGCCATAAACTCATAAACATTGTTAATGAAGTCAGGCCAGTCTGCAGGAAGGCCCTTCTTGTCAAATGTGCCGGTCACAATGTGCGTATCACCATGTTTAGTAAACACTGTGATCGTATAGTCTTTGCTTTCCAACGGATCTTCGACAACGTCGGGAGGATTACCTTCAATTTCAGAAAAAGCATCTATATCAATATCATCCAAAAACCTTGTGATCCCTTCCTGCACATAATAGCTGTTTGTCACTTTGCAGCCAGTTCCGATTTCTCTAATGTGCTCCAGCGTTTCCGAATCGCGATCAATAGTAAGCAGCTCGTTATAATCCCATGTGACATACTCCCATGTAGTGTCCTCCTGAACTCTGGGCTTGATTTTAGTGTTACGATGATACTTTATCTCAATCCTTGTAATGGCATCCGGATTGCCATCAAACACAAAAAGATCGTTACGTCCCAGTTTTGAACGAATTAAATCTGATAATCCACCTGATGGAGTATATAAATCGTAAATCAGCGGACCGGTAATTTTGTATGTTTGCCCGTCAGTATTTGTGAGTGTTAGGTCCCATGATCCAACATCTGTAACAAAATTAATGTCGTACTCATCACTGAAATAGCTGCTTATTGCCGTCATAATCTCATTGACGGCTTCTGTCGAAATGCTAAAGGACAGCTTTTCAATAAGCTCGTGTTCGTCTCCCATAACACCAAAACGGTATCTTGAAAGCCACACCCGTCCGTCTGAGGTTATGGTTAAGTGCTGTTCGATTTCATCTTCTGGCTCCGGGCAAGGACCATAACAGATATTGTTTGAAGTCAGCTGTATTTTCTGAAGTGTGCCCTCAAATATAAATGTACTTGTTTCTGGTTCCTCAGTAATCACAGCCAGTCTGCCGAACGCAGTGATAAACCAAGGACGATGCTCATCATCCAGCAGAGAAGAATAATCAGCCCAATGCGTTACATATCTCCAATGTGAAAATATTGCTGAGCCAAGAAGGTCAACATCGTCAATTTCATCAATCACTTTATCCAGAGCATCATTTTTATAAAACGCATCATTTGAAAAAGTATCTATAAACCTTTTGCCACAATCCATCTCGAATCTGAAAGTAAAACACTGGTCAGCAAATCCTTCCTCAACCTCTGATTCTACGGTTTGAGGATTCACATATAGGCTATGATATTTTACAGCAAAGTCATGTACTTCTTTTTTCGCTGTCATGCCTTTTCCTCCCGTTAGTCACCGTCGAATATATCATCATATAACATAATCTCTTCAACGCTATATGGACTTTTTTCCTATTCATTTTTCATTTTCTTATAGGTTTTACCGTCCACCTCGATGGTGCGTGTCTCCATAACGGCTTTCTTAACACCGAAGAGGCCGCGCTTCTCAACAAGGGCTTGAACCTTTAACTTATACTTCATAGGATATCCTCATAGACGGCTCTCAAAATCAACAAGAAAACACCTTTTTAAACTCTTGTTCATGGGTCTTCATTTTCGTAACAAATCCAGCATAGTCCGATACATCTACAGGGATTTTTAAGCCATGCTTGGTAATGCTTATATCGTCACGCGGCATGACATTCGCTTCATAAGTCGAGCCGCGATTCATCCATAATCTCAAATCATCCGAGCCTTCCGCTTCTGGGTAAAGATAGTAACCGGCCTTAGCGTCAAAACGGAACATATACGCCAGCACCTGCAAATAATCTCGATTTCCGATATTGTCAATTGGTTTGTACTTTGCATCTGCGATTATTCGTGCCTCATTGTCCCGGCTGATAAAATCCGGGTAAATCAGACCGATATTCCCGTCAAACAAGCGTTGCGCTCCTTTACCTCCTTTATTCATCGGATGATAGAAAATATCCTCAATGAGTGAGCTAACATATTCCTCCCACAACCAAGCGCCGTCAAAAAGGATGCCGTATATTTGCTTTGATCCCGAACCAATCTGGTGTTTTTGGTGCCGCAGAATCAAAAGACATAGCTTTTGCAAATCAAGATATTCTCGGAAATACGCATGGCGAATGGTATTCTTTTTATTCTGTTCAATGATTCTCTCTCTATCGTATGGCTCGTATCCAGGCGTGGCTTCCATAACGAGTTTTACCTCATCCTTTACCTTTATGAGAAGATTGTTTCCATAGGGCTTTCTTTTGATAAATTCTATGGTATGGCGTATCAGTTCCATCAGACTGTTATCATACGAGAACTCCCTCTGACTATAAGCAACATTCCCGGTAAAAGGAGTGTTCTGTTCAATGTGTCTTGCGATATCAATGGTGCCTTTTACATTTCCATCATTATATCTGTGACAAATATATTTCTTAAAAAGGCCTTTTCGCATAGCCGTTTTGAGATAATACGGAAACAGAAACAGCAGGAAATTGAACAGTCTATTATCCTGATTGGCATCAGTTTCTAAATTCACAATATTCGGAAAGTTCAATACTCTGTCGAGGAGATACTGGAAAAAATAATCTCCTTCTTCGCCGCAAAAACGAGACTCAATTATAAGCCGTTCATCTCCGCATCCAAGGAATCCCATAACATTGCCAGAACGATAGGAATCGTTGACGCTCTGAATTATCATCTGATCCCGCGTTATATCCTCAGCGTCTTTTACAACTTCCGGGAACACGAATATACCTTCACGTTCAAGTTGCTCTAATGTCTTGTCAGCTATCTTGCCCGTAAGGTTTCCGATATTAGAAAAGGTATCTTTTTTCTGTTGTGAATTATCCTTGATCTTGAGTAGTTTCATTAACATCACCTTCAACAGGCTTCTGATAACCGTATGCTTTCGCAAATCTGTTCATGATCCCTTCCTCATCGTACATTCCATGAATGTATTCCTGCAGAAGCGGCTGCAGATAATCCGTCCAAAGCTGATCGAAATCGAGAGTCTTCAACTTTAGGAAATAGGCTGCGCCAATTTGGTAATTTTCATTTAAATCCTCGACATTTGCGATTTCCTTATTAAGTGCAGACATTCTCTTGATTGCCTCGGCTTCCAGTTCCTCGTTTTCCAGGGAAGCCAGCATCTCAAGACACTCATCCGCTTTAAGCTCTACGAATCGGAAACGCCTGCGCATAGCAAAGTCAAAGCTGTCTACAGAGCGGTCGATATCATTCATAGTACCGATGATATAGACATTCTCTGAGATATAAAACTTCTCATCCGGGTCAGAATGCAGAGTTGCATATTGCGTGGAAATTTCTCCAGCTTTGCCGCGGTATCCAGGGTCTATCGCAAAGAACAGTTCACCGAATATTTTTGAAATTTCACCACGGTTAATCTCATCGATAATGAAGATGTACTTTTTCAGTTCTTCCTGCTTCACCTTTGCCTTTGAGCCCGCACTTTTTTTAGCCTTGATTGCTTTGTAAATTGCAAAGTCATAGGAATATGCCTGTGTTGCAAATGACTTTCCGAAGAACGTCGTGATGTCTTTTATCCTATCGAACTTCTGACCGGATTCCAGCATCTTTTTGACTTCATCCAGATTCAGAGTGAGTTTATTAACGGTGGCGTTTCCCGGAATGGAAATATTAATGTGCTTATCATCCACGCTGGTAATGGTAAACTCATTGCCGTTAATCGTCTTGAAGGTATCCACGCCAAGTTCGATGTTGGAGAAGAATTCTGTCATGGATTCCTGTACGGAGATTTCCTTCTCTATAGTTTCCTTGGATTTCTGGGAGTCTTCATAATTCTTCCTAGCACGGTTAACAAACTTCTTGAAGATGCCGTCCTGCAGTTCAAAGCCCATAGTCCCATCGTCATTTATCTTCGGTCTTAATCCTTCGACGAAATCAGAGTAGTCGTAACTCGGATGGAACTGCACAAATTCCACTTGCTTTTTTTGCTCATCGGTGAGAAGAGTGTAGTCGTCAAAGTACCCATTACTAATAATGTCTGTAGCAATTTCCTTTGCAAGATATGACTTGCCGGTACCTGGCGCACCTCTGAAAATCAGGTTCTTTGATGCTATCAGCATAGAAGAGAAGGGATTTCTGTAGCCCTTGAACTGCTGGACAAGTTCCTCCTGAGCCGCCGCCTCGGTCTCCGCAGCTTTTGTCTCTTTCTCATCTTTTTCACGGTAGGTCAGAATGAATTGATCTCCGGGTTCTCCGAAACGCTTAAGGCATTCCTGAACGAAAATAATCGTTGAAAAGATGTTCCAGCAATAAATGACGAACTGTCTACCATTATCATAACCGTATGTCAAATACTCTATGGTATTCCGATGCTTTTTGAATTCATCCACGCTTGTATAGATACCACGGATCATTTCGGTGTCCGGATTGTATTTGCAGATAGGGAAATTTTCCTTTTCTTCCACAGACAGACCTGCAATCTGCTTCTCGAATATCTGACATGCAATGCGAGGCATGGTCTGATTTGAATTTCTTCTTTCACCTTTACTATAGGATCGTTTAACCACATCACCGTTTGCCTTCTTGAAATACACATCAAGCGGCTTATAGTTGTCGCCGAGACCCAGGTTATCCATTGTGAAACGCTCATCCGTAGATTCAATGCTCTCAGCAGTAATGGACAGTTCAAACTTTTCCTGTTGTTTTGCTTGAATATTGAAATCCTGACCTTCCAGATAGCTCTTTGCTTCCACGGCATTAAATCCCTCTGTAGAAATATCCGTACCGCTTGCTATATGAGCAGCTACGGCCACCACATACTTCGGCGGGTATTTCTTTCCATCCTCAGTCACAAGTTCATACTTTGTGCTCTGGTTATGGAAAGGTACTCCGTTCTCATCGATGTACTTTAAGGCGTCGATGATGTCCTGTTTTTTTATTTTTGGTATAGCCATGCTGCACCTCCATTAATTTGTTTCGATTCTCTTATATAATCTCCATCAATTTTTTGTTCACCTTCAGCCACTCTTGGTCATTCTCGAAAGTGGGCAGCACGGTTTTCACTCTTGCCCAGAATGCGGGGCTATGGTTCTTATAGGTAATGTGGCTCAATTCATGCACCACGATATAATCGATCACGGAAAGAGGACACATGATAAGCCGCCATGCAAAGTTCAAATTATTCTTCGTGCTACAGGAACCCCAACGTGCCTTAGCCTCGGACAGCTTAACCGTCCCCGGGGTAACACCCATGATATTCGCATACTGAGCAACACGCTCTGTTATGATCTGCATAGCCTGTTCCTTGAGCCATACAGTCAGGGCTTCGACATCGTAATTCTCCGGGACAATCAGTTCGTTCCCAGAAACCTCGACCACATCAACCGCATCCTTTATGATGGCATAACTGCTGCCGAGGTACATAATGCTTTCACCTGTTTTTACAACAACGGGTGGATGCTTTTCTCCGAAGACTGCCACCTGCTGCTGTTTTTCATTTATCCAGCGCTTTTTTTTACGGACAAACTCATCAATTACCGTGTCCGGCATAAGAATCGGAGCGCGGACAATAAGATTTGCCTCGTTATCTATCACAAGCGCCACGCTCTTCCTGTTGGAGCGCACCACTTGATATGCTATTTTCTGCATCAAACATCCCTCCCGAAATGCTGGTAGCCAAGTTCCATCAGTTTCTGTGCGACATCCTTACGGCGTTTCACGATATCCGGCACGTACTTTTTGATCTCCGGCGAAATAAGCTGCTTGATTATGTATGTGCGGAGTTCCTGCTGCAAGGCTACATTATTCCAGAAGTTAACGGCCTCGGTTTCCTGTTTGAAGCGGCTCAAAACGTCGTCCGTCAGATTCTTCAACACGCCCATCTGCTCCTCTGACAGTTCCTCAAAAGCCTTCTTGCCGTAAAACTCCGTCTTCAATAGACCAAGGAACGGCATTTCATGAGTAGCCTCATATCCGTAGGTGTTTTCTTTTGCACGTCCGGCTTTGATGTCATGGCGCAGCTGTTCAAGAGCCTTACGAAGTTCAGCCCAGTTGTTCTTGAACTCCTCCAAAATCTGCTCAAGCCTTTCACTCAGTCGGGCATACAGTTCCGGGTCTTTAGGCATATTGATATTGATGAACTCACGAACGGCGTACTTGATTTCTTCGCTTACCGCGCGATCACTCTTTTTCTTGTCTTCACCTTTCAGAAAATCATCTGAAAGCAAAGAAATCGGTGCAATTTCCATATCCACGCCGTTGACGGTGAGGTATTCCTCAATAATGGCACGGACTTTCTTACTGGCATCCTTGTTGGAGAATCTCGGATTCCTAGTCATCTTAGCGACGGATTCACGAATGAAAGCCAGCGTCTTATAATCCTCGCTGTACTCCAGCGCAGCAGGATTCGGAAGAACTCGGTCAAACAGGCGGGATATTACAGAAAACCGCCCGTTGTATTCTTCGCGCAGTTCCTCGTCAACGCAAAGTTCCTCTATGATATCAGAGGTCTGTGCCAGCGCATATCCGACCTTCTCATTAAGGAACTGAATAATCTCGTTGTACGCCGTATTTAATGCATCGATATCTTTTGATTTATCACGGAGGGAAGCCATGATCTCATCCCTATCCGCATCTGCATAATCGGCAAGTGCGTCCTTGAGGTGGTTTGTAATTCCAACATAATCCACCAGGTAACCGCACTTCTTATTCGCTCCGCAGGTACGGTTTACTCTCGTGATCGCCTGCAGGAGATTGTGGTTTGTCAGCTTCTTATCAAGGTACATGACCTGCTCGACAGGAGCGTCAAATCCCGTCAGCAACATAGCTGTTACGATAAGAATACCGTAATTGCCATCGCCGCCCTTGAGACCTTTCTCTCCGAACGGAGCCTTAAAGCCATCAATGATCTTTTCGTTTTCGCTTTCGTTGGTGTACTGCTTCAGATGCTGATCCTCATTCGCGCCACCAGAAGATATGATGCAGGCGGTTTTGAGTTTCTTCAGCTGTTCAATATCGACATGGTTCGGATTGCTGCGCTCCAGTTCCGCGATCTTTGTAGGCAGAAGAGTGTCAATCGCTTTCTTATAACGATACGCCGCTTCCTTACTGACTCCCACCACCTGCGCTTTGAATCCATTAGCGAAGACGGTGCTGATATAGTGGTCGAGCATATCGGCAGCTTTCTCTTTTATGACTTCCTCTGCCTCAAGGTATCCTCTGACCGTATATTTGCCGAGAATCTCAAGCTGCTCCTCATCATCAAGATATCCGAATATGTCAATGAAGGCATGGTTCATGGCATCGTGATCTGTGATCTCGCTGTCTGTGGCACGGCCTTCATATTTTATTTCCACGACAATGCCATCTTCTTCAGCCTGCCGCATTGTATAAGTGTCTATGTAACCGCCGAAGTTATCGATCGTCTTTGTAATCGGAGTTCCGGTGAATGCGACCTTGACAGAGTTCGGCATACTTTTCCACATATTTGCTGCCAACTCGGAGTATTCGGAACGGTGCGCCTCGTCAATCATTACGAGGATGTGTTCATCAGTATTCAGAACGGGGAATGTCGAGACGGAAGTTCTCTGTTCCAAGGAGGCAGATTTCTTCTTGCCCTTTTTGTCCTTGTTCTCTTCAGCCTCGCCAAATTTATGAACCATCGCGACCGTGACGTCGCTCGCCGTGTTTGCGATAAGTTTCTTCAATCCCTCGATACTGTCCGCCGTATTGACCGCATACTTCACTGTCTTTGTTGTCTTAAACATCTGCGTCTGCAGGTCTTTTCGGTCAACGATTAAAACGACCTTATAATTATTCAGGTCAAATGAGTTATACATCTTACGGATGACAAACATCATCGTGAGGGTTTTGCCTGTACCCTGGGTATGCCAAAGCGTTCCACCTTTTTCTCCTTTGGCGGCAGTGCGCAGACGCTCGATGATCTTGGACGCTCCGCGGTACTGCATATAACGGGGAACAAGCTTCACACGGATGCCGTTGTCCTCGTCCTTGTAAGCAATGAAGTTCTGTACAATATCAAGAAGGTGAGAAGGCTCAAGCATTCCCGCCACGGCTATCTCCTGGGCAGATGGTTTTCCGTTCGGATTGATGTCTCGCAGCTTATATGGATAGGCATCCTTCCACTCCATAAAATGACTGACGCCGCCAGTAATACTGGAATACCGGCAGTCATGAAAACAGGTGGATATGACTATCTGGTTAAAGTAGAACAGTTCCGGCACGCCTTCCAGTTCTTCAGCGCCTCTGCGGTTCTGATAACGCATCAGTTGGTCGATGCCCTCCGCCATCGGCTCCGTAATATCCGGTGCTTTGCATTCGATTACCACGAGAGGAAGACCGTTCACGAACAGAACGATATCGGGGATGATATACTCCTCTTTTCCGGGAATACGAACCTTGTACTGGCTGATTGCCAGAAAGTCGTTGTCAGTCGCATCGGGCCCGTCATAGGCATCCACATCCGTCCAGTCGATCAGCCGCACCGGGCAGTTTACCTCGCCAGTTTCCTCATTGTCGGCCGACAGACCTTCCGTAATGCGGTCGTATACTTCTTCGTTATTTTCAAGAATCTGTCTCAACGGATGTGGATAGTTCTGCACTTGAACGCAAAGATCATCGATCTGCACATCGTTCAACCACGGATTCAAACGCTTTAGAGCAGCTTTCAGGCGCGACAAGATAACAACCTCCGAGAAAGACTCCCGGAAGCTCTTCTGCGGATCGTGCTTTTCGCTGTCATCCAACTGGACAACTGTCCATCCCAGCTTTTTCAATTGTTCAAGCAGTGGAGTCTCAACATACATCAGTTCAGATGGCCTTCCTGCCATAAACGCCGCCTCCTTATATCATAGTCACGTCTACCAAGCCAAACAGTAAATCATGCATTAGTCCCGCTTTGATACTTTCCATCTTGTTATAGTACTGTACCTCTCGGTCTATCTTCTCATCTATTATCCTTAGTTTTTCTACGATTGCTTCTTGTTCCGGCTCACTCAATACCGGAACTTTAATTTCAAGAATGTTTTTTAAAGGCAACTTTGCCTGAACCTCTCCAACCGTACCACTCGCAATTTCTTTCTGTCCGTACTCCGATTTGAGGAAGTAGTACAAAAACTCAGGACTATAGCCTTTGATGTTTACAATTTTGGAGCAGTTTTCCGTCAAGTTGGCTTTATCGAGAGTTTCTCCCACAAGAGCAACCGCACCGACAGTTCCGACAATAGAAATAATCAAATCACCGGCATCTACTATGTATCTCGAAATCTTGTGAAAATCCGATTCCTCCACATACATGAAATCGTCCGTTAATTCCACAACCTTCGGTTTTGTCATATCTCTAACGCGGATGTATGGGTGCGCTGTTTTAGCAATCGTCAATTCGGAGCCTTTAGGGACGCGCTTGCCACCAAGTGCATTAGCAAAAGTTCCCATTTTAACAGTATTCTGATCCTCGATACTGTCGGTAAGTATATCTTGAACAACACCTTTCATTAGAGATGTGTACTTCTCGATTAAATCCCGCGTCTTATCAATAACATCATCAATAGACTCCAGCACCTCCACGATTCTCTTCTGTGTCGGCACATCAGGAGCCTCAAATACAAACTTATAAAAATTTCCCTGTGTCAGTCCTTTGATGGTCGTTCCCGTGAGAATGTTTTTCATAAAATCCGTAAAGATGTATGAGTTCAGAACATAGTACAGATATTCAGGCTCGACAGAGCCGTCCTTTGAACGCACCAAGAAGATATGGCTGTTAAGGGTAGCCTGCTCTGGGCAATCTACCACAAAAGCGGTTTTTCCAACGGTACCATCTTTTGTCACCAGCAGGTCATTCTCTCGAAGTTGGATGCCCTTGTCCTGTTCAAAACGGTCAACAGAAACATGATAACAGTCATCCCAATTGATTCTGCCATTGATGAAATCCCATCCGGTTACAAGATAGGCTCCCTCTGTCCTGAATTCATCTGACCGCAGTCCTTGCCAACCGATACGTGCCCGCAGGGAAAAGCAGTCAATCAATGTATGCTTTGTCATGGAGGTCATATGTTCGCCTCCTTTTTCGGGATATAGCCAAACTTCTCCAGGAAGCTGTTCAGCTTATCCTCAGCTTTCATTCTCTCATCTAGAAGCGTGGTGACGGAAACATAGTATTTCTCCCACAGCTTATTGACCGCACGGATGGTTTTTTGCACCTCAGCAGAAAGATAAGCATCCAGTTCTTCCACAAATCCATCATAGAGAAGCTGCATTACAAGGTCTTCACACTGCTCTTCAGTTAGTTTTTCTCGGATGGCGTCGATCTTTATCTGAAGTTCGGATTCCTTCTTTTTGACGTCTCTATTCAGACGATTCTTTTCCTTTTTGAGAGTGGCGATCTGTTTCAAAGAAGCCTTTGCCTCATCTGTTCCAAGGCCTTTGAGGTAGGACTCCACTTCCTTGACGGACGGCTCATTCGGTTCTTTCTCCTCATCGTCTTCTTCGGAATCATCGTCATCGGTTTCCATTTCGATAGATGCAATATAAGCCATCAGGTCAGCCAAAGCATTTTCCGCTTCATCACGAATCTTGCGCAGTTCGTTCAGTTCGTCTACAAAATACTCTGATGCGATCTTATCATCGCTGACCAGTGAGGCAACAAAGCCCTCGGAACTAATGGTCTTAAACACATTCTTTATGCGGATAACTTCCTTTACATCAACCTTTGTTTCTTTGCCCTCAACAGACTGCTCGATCTCTGTGTATTCGCGAACGGTATAGCTGTGTTCCCACCAGTTGGCGAACACTCCCTGGCATTGGAACTGATCCAGGATGCCGATTGGTTCAAGCGTCTCCACGAGCAGGTTGGTGTACTTGATGGCAAACTCTGCAATGCCCATATCGGTATGGACACTATTGATGGCAGGTGCAGCCTCTTTCCAGAACCCCTCGAACGCGCCGTGCATCCGCTCCTTTGCACCGAGGACGCCCGCGTGTTCAGAAATGTAGGATTTTATCAATCGCTTCGTGGCGCATCTCTCCAGAAAGTCGGAGTATCCGTCTCCTCTGTCTGAGAAAATGTCCGAAGGAGCAATGTCGTATTTCGCAAGCAGACCGTTTAGAGCATCGATCTCCACATTTGGCACTCCACCGAGCATATGCGCACGGACATCATGCGGCTCTTGCGCGGGTGAGTTATCGACATAACGGCTAATGTTCAGATTGGCATCGTTCGTCTTTTCATCAAGGATATCGTCAATCTTTACGATTTTGGAATATCCGGGAACCTCGACCATGTTGTCGAACACCCAGACGATTTTCTCGGTATCCTCGGGGCGCAGGAAGTTCTGATTCTTTCCTTCGCCGTACTCTGCGTCAGCATTGATGATCAGTATCTTGCCCTCAAGTTTCTTCGGCTTTTTCTTGTTGATGACCAAGAGACAGGTGGGTATGGTGGTGCCGTAGAACAGATTCGGCGGCAAGCTAATAATCGCCTGAACGATGTCCTGCTTGTCGGTGAGGATTCCCTTACGGATGGTCTTCTCTGCACCACCACGGAACAGAACACCGTGAGGCATAACAGTTATCATCATACCGTCCGGCTTTGTGCTGGCAATCATGTGCTGCACAAACATTAAATCGCCCTTTTTGCCCGTCTGCGGAGCCCAGCCGTATACGAAACGATTCTGACACTTCATCTTGTCGTTCTTTGTATAGTTCTGCGAGAACGGAGGATTGGCGATTACACGATCAAACTGACGTACCGAGCCGTTCTTCTGCCAGTAGGGGTCCATCAGTGTGTCCCCATGCTGAATGTCGGCATCCTTGATGTCGTGCATGATCATGTTCATCTTACAAATCGACCATACCGTCGCAGCGTCATCCTGTCCGAACAGTGCCAGCTTGCGACCGTCGCCGCCTTGCTCCTCGACATACTGTTTACTTTGGATGAGCATACCACCGCTGCCGACCGTAGGATCGTAGATTTCCATATTCTCCTGCGGCTTAATGATTCGCACCATTAGTTGAACGACCGTTGACGGCGTATAAAATTCTCCGCCTTTCTTTCCGGCAGAGTCTGCAAAGTTCTTAATCATGTATTCATAGGCTGCTCCAAGCAGGTCTGGGAATACAAAATTGTCATTCGTCAGCTTATGCTTATTGAAGTGCCATATAAGCTGCACCAGGCGCTCGTTCGTAATAATCTGCTTGTTCTTGACCTTTTTTGCGAAGTCAATGTTCTTCAAAACGCCATCAAGCTGGCTGTTTTCCTTCTCTATGGCAACAAGGGCGCGTTTCAGCTTGGCGGCCACATCCACCTTGACATGGAGCAGTCCTGTCCAGCCGTCGCCGTTATCCTCACACTCCCAGCGCGCCTCACGAGGTACAAAGAAAGTACTACCGTAAGAAGTCTTATCCTCAAGGAAATCTTCCAGTTCTTCCGGCGTCAAATCATCCTTATATTCCGCTTCTAGTTCCTTGCGTTTCTGTGCAAAGTTATCTGAAAGCCTCTTCAGAAAAAGCATCCCGAAGATGTACTCCTTAAACTCAGAAGCGTCCATTTTGCCACGGAGAATATCTGCCGCTTTCAACAGATGGCTTTCCAATTGAGATATTGTTAATTTAGGCATGATAAATTCTCCCTTACGTTTTTTTAGCCGTCAGACGGCTTTGTGCGTATCTTGGCGGCATACGCCGATACGCGCTTAACACAGGAATCGGAGTAACTTTGCAGAGCTTCAAGAATTATGCCTTCATTCTTCACTACAAAATCCACATTTCCTGCATCTTTCACAAATACAACCATATTCTCACAGTCGTATAGGGCCAGGCTGCCCTCAAGAGCAGCATACAGTTCCTTTTCGAGTTTCCACTTCCTGATTGCCATTAGCGTGAAACTCCAATAAGCACATTCTATATAATCATCAAACTCTTCATCAATCTCCAGGTTATCGTATTCCAGCGAGGTTACTTCCGTCCCGTTAAATTCGTTGATGAAGCGAAAGAACAGGCGATGCAGGACATCCTCTTCCTTTATCGGGAATGGCAACTTTTTCCCGCTTTTCAACAGCCGCAGTTCCTCCATGCAATTATCCGATGCCTGTCCCGATAAATCACACAGTTCCATAAAGTCCACCTTTGACTGGATAGACGGCAGCCTGATTATTATGGTCATAGGCGCCAGGAGATTGACGGCAAATGTATCTGCCTCCCGTTCCAGTACCTTGTACTCCTGCTCCGACAGACTTCCGCGACACAAAGCCGTGGCCTCAAACGAGGTCAGGTGTCCAAGCACGATGTGTCCTATCTCATGCGCTATCGTCCATCGTATCCGTTGGTAATTCTCAACACGGTCATCATAAACGACCAGATAGTCTGCTTGTCCCCGTAAATGCTGTGTCTTTGCATCTGCGCTTTCTTTGTCGATAAAGAGAGGATCATCATCGTGGCAGTTGTCTCTTAAGTCCGTCCATTTGCATATATGGACATTCGGAAGCATTGCTGCGACCTTCCAAGGATCAACAGGCAGTCTGTCGATTTCCAGCTCGCATAGTAATCGATAGGCTCGTTGCCTTGCATATGCATAACGCGGCTGATCAGGTATCTGATTTCTTCTTTGCATAGTCCAGATACATTTCGACCTGTCTCACGAGCTCATCGTACTGCGAATCTTTCAAATCGCTGTTTCGAGAAAGACCGTCAACGATTTTCTGCGCAGTTTCCTGCTGCTTTCTGGTCTTTAAGTCAGGGAACACGCGTTCAATCAACGGAGTGCTTTCACCGTCGGTCTTGTAGCCGGCGAGCACAAGAATATCGTCCTGGGGAATGCCTAATGCATCCGCTAAAGCAATGAGCATAGGCACAGACGGATTCTGTCTTTCGCCATTTTCAATTCGATGCACCTCGGAATGACTGATGCCTGCCTTTTCTGCAAGTGCTCTCTTGGACATTCCCTTTGCTAATCGGCGCTCTTTTATAACTTCACCTACATTGCTCATTTCGTTCTGCACCTCCTTGTCACTTATTATATCACAAGCGTTGCCAAAAGGCAACACTTTTTAGAAATAAATTGCCTTTTGGATTAAAGTCTCTTTGAGGGTACATTTATTGCGACGGTGTTGACATTTGGAAACATAGGTGGTATAATTTGCATATATCATGTAAGAAAGGAGGCTGAAGCATGAATCCTAATATCGACAGGATTAAGGAACTGATGGTGGCCAAGCAATGGTCAGCAAGCGAACTGGCAAGGCAGATGGGAGTATCCCGATCTGAAACCACAAGACTACTTAACGGAAAACGAAACGGCGGAAACAAGGTGATAAGCGGGCTAATCAAGGCTTTCCCAGATGAGTCTTTGGAATCACTCTTTTTTTTGCCCACAATGTACCCCAATGTCAACTCAAGTGCAAATGATGTTGCCGTTAAGAAACCGCCTGGCACACACCAACCCATCCCGGTTAAACATCCAGATGCTCATCAACTGGCTTGCACTGTTAATGAGGATGACGGGCTGGTCGAAATCAAGCAAGGCAAGTACATAACCACGCTTGTTATTCCTCCCGGTTCGGTAAGCATCAAGTATAGTACAAACAATTAAACAACTGGATTTCCGCCAGACCGCAATACGGCAGAGCGAAACGACCATCTTGGTAGTTTCCCTGCCGTTTTTTGTGTCTTTGCGGACATCAGTACGGCTCCTGGCGGATTCCACAACGGATCTGAAAGGAGCCAAACAAATGAAAATCAACGACAACCAAAGTCAAACCCGTATCTACAAAATCTACCTGCCCCATGAAAAGAAGTGGGTCGAAGTTACCGAAACACAGTACTACGCCTACTACCGCGACATCTGGGCTACAAGAAAACGCGCCCAAGCACATCGCCAATGCATGTGCCCAAAGGACAAGCATTGGCTGTGTGATGGCGACTGCCTCATCTGTCCATTCCATGCACCGGGAGACAGCCTATCCCTTGACCTTACCTATGAAAACAGCGACGGCGAGGCTTTCTCCATGCTGGACAAGCTCGCCGATTCAAGCGCCAGTATCGAAGATGTCGTTACCGATCAGATCGTATTGGACATGCTTTTTCAGCGTCTCGCTGAAATCATGCCTGAAGCCCACCGTATTGGCGACCTGCGTATGGCCGGAATGTCCGATGCGGAGATAGCTGACAAAATCGGTGTCCCACGTACTACATTTCTTTCACGCCTGAAAAAGGCCAAAGAACTCCTGCAGCGCGAATACCCGGACCTATTCTAAATCCTACATCTCCGGCCGTCCCATAAAACGGTCGGAGATTTTTTTCAAAATATTTTCGTTTCCTTCGTCAAAACGGACTCCTCACCTCCAGTGAGTAGTGGAAAGAGCAAAAACGATAACCGCTCCTTCCAAGGAGGTGAACGAGATGAACGGAACCGATACCCGGACTCGCGCTGTAGACGGAGAGCTCATAGAAGTTTTGACCGCAATCAGTGTAGTGTCCAAACGTCTGGCAAGAAAACTCATAATACTTGCCGATCAGAGTCAACACATGGAAGGAGGAAAAGCAGATGAGCAAAATGAACGAAATGGCTGCGTCTATCGAAGAACTGCGCAACGCTGCTGCCGCTATTAACGACGTGGCAAACTGGCTGGCCGAGGCGTTCAGCACTAATGAACCTGCCGAAGAAGCACCCGCACCAGATCCAGTGCTGACGCTTGAAGAAGTGAGAGCCGTGCTCGCGGAAAAGTCCCGCAAGGGCCACACTGCCGAGATTCGCTCACTGCTTCAGAAGTACGGCGCGGATAAGCTCTCACAGCTTGATCCTGCCAACTACAAGGCGCTGCTTGCCGAGGTGGAGGATATCGGGGCCCCCGAAGAATCCACAGATTCTTTGGGGAGAGGAGGAGCAGCGGAATGAACGAGCTTTCGTGTTTTCACGGAAGCGAGCAATATGAAGCTTGCGACGACGAGATGCCACCTAAAGGACATGCAATTCTCTCTGCATCCAGCGCTGACCGCTGGCTCCATTGCCCGCCGTCCGCACGGCTTTGTGAGAGCTACGAGGACAGGGGCAGTGACTACGCCGCTGAAGGCACCGATGCCCACGCTCTTTGCGAGTACAAGCTCCGTAAAGCACTGGGACTTCCAACTGAGAACCCAACCGAAAACCTGACCTGGTTCAATGAGGAAATGAACGACTGCGCCACTGGTTATGCCGCTTATGTACTTGAACAGGTCGAGGCTGCTAAGCAGGTTTGTACTGATCCGGTGGTTCTCATCGAACAGCGCGTCGACTTTTCACGCTGGGTGGAGGGCGGCTTCGGAACGGCAGATGCCCTTATCATCGCGGACGGCACCCTTAAGATCTGCGATTACAAGCACGGGCTTGGCGTGCTCGTCCGAGCAGAGGAAAACCCGCAGCTCATGTGTTACGCCCTCGGTGTGCTGGAGCTCTTTGACAATATCTACGACATCGAAACGGTCAGTATGACCATCTACCAACCGCGCAGAGACAACGTCAGCACCTATGAAATATCTAAGGATAACCTGTACCGCTGGGCTGACGAAGTCCTTAAGCCCACCGCTGATCTCGCTTTTGCTGGTGACGGCAACTTTCTCTGCGGTGAATGGTGCGGCTTCTGCAAGGCAAAGAATGACTGCCGTGCCCGTGCCGAAGCGAATCTCGCTCTGGCACAGTATGAATTCAAGCTTCCGCCGCTCCTCACAGATGAAGATATTGAGGAAATTCTCTCTAAGGTGGATGAGCTTGTCTCGTGGGCCTCGGACATCAAGGAATACGCCTTGCAGCAGGCAATCAGCGGCAAGGTATGGACCGGCTGGAAGCTGGTCGAGGGCCGTTCCAATAGAAAATACGTTAACGATGCGGTTGTCGCCGATGTCGTCGAGCATGCAGGCTTCGACCCGTATGAGCGCAAGGTGCTCGGTGTCACAGCCATGCAGAAACTGCTCGGAAAATCCCGCTTTGATGAACTCTTAAGTCCCTACATTGAAAAACCGCAAGGCAAACCCACGCTCGTGCCGGAGAGCGATAAACGCCCGGCAATGTCAACGGCAGCAGCCGATTTTAATGAAAATTAAGGAGGACAATCATATGTCTAACAATACGAACAAGGTCAACAACCCCATGAAAGTTATCACCGGTCCCGATACTCGCTGGTCCTATGCAAACGTCTGGGAGCCAAAATCCATCAACGGCGGCACCCCGAAGTACAGTGTCAGCCTCGTTATCCCAAAGTCCGATACCAAAACTGTCGCCAAGCTGAAGGCCGCCATCGAAGCTGCTTATCGCGAAGGTGAGTCTAAGCTCAAGGGCAACGGCAAGACTGTACCGCCTCTAGCCGCAATCAAAAACCCGCTTCGTGACGGCGACGTCGAGCGCCCTGATGATCCGGCTTATGCAAACGCTTACTTCATCAATGCCAACTCCACGACAGCACCCGGTATTGTAGATGCGGATCGCAACCCCGTCATCACCCGCTCCGAGGTGTACTCCGGAGTGTACGGCCGCGCCAGCATCAATTTTTATGCCTTCAACAGCAACGGCAACAAGGGTATTGCCTGCGGTC
Source organism: Bacillota bacterium LX-D (assembly GCA_031628995.1). Taxonomy (NCBI): domain Bacteria; kingdom Bacillati; phylum Bacillota; species Bacillota bacterium LX-D. The sequence continues at coordinate 28,037 of JAVLUO010000001.1, forward strand.
TCAATAACCTGCAACTCATCCGCGCAGGCGAGCCTCTTGGCGGCAAGACAAGCGCCGAGAACGACTTCGCGTCCGACAACGACGACGATTTCTTGTCCTGATGGAGGTGGCTGACATGTCTGAAATTCAAAGCATGATGCTTTCCGTGTGTTTCGGAGCCACGTTTGGTTACTTAATCGGAAACCTTGTGGGGATTATCATCTTCGCCGTAGGAGAGTTCAAAGAAAAGCGCCGCAAACGCCAGAAAGCCGAGGATACTTCCATCAAAACGGAGTAAACACGCGGCGGCAGGGACTCGTTCTCTGCCGCCCTTGTTTCCATGAAAGGACAATCCTATGAAAACACTCTCTATAGATATTGAAACCTACAGCAGCGCACCGCTCTCCAAATGCGGCGTTTATAAATATGTAGAGGCTCCTGATTTCGAGATTCTTCTGTTCGGCTATAGTGCTGACGGTGATCCGGTTCAGGTAATTGACCTTGCCTGTGGGGAGAAGCTCCCACATGAAATCACGATTGCGCTAACTGACGAGGCTGTAACGAAATGGGCCTTCAATGCCAATTTCGAACGTGTCTGCCTCTCTCGCTTCCTTGGATTACCGACCGGTAAATATCTCGATCCGTCTCAGTGGCGATGCTCAATGGTGTGGGCGGCAACAATGGGACTGCCGCTGTCGCTGGAAGGTGTAGGTGCAGTGCTGGGGCTCGAGAAACAGAAACTCACCGAAGGCAAAGACCTCATTAAATATTTCTGCCAGCCTTGCACTCCTACAAAGTCCAATGACGGCCGCACCCGCAATCATCCATATCATGCTCCGGACAAGTGGGAAACCTTCAAGCGGTATAACGTCCGCGATGTGGAAACGGAAATGTCCGTTCAAGAGAAGCTCTCCAAGTTCCCGGTACCGGATCGAGTATGGGATGAATACCACCTCGATCAGGAAATAAACGACCGTGGCGTCGCTCTTGATATGACGCTGGTCAAGCAGGCTATTGACATGGATAGTAAGTCTCGGCAACAGCTCACTATGGCTATGAAAAAGCTGACCGAACTTGATAATCCAAACTCTGTTCAGCAGATGAAGCAGTGGCTTGCGGATAACGGGCTGGAAACGGATACGCTCGGAAAGAAAGCCGTTGCAGAGCTTTTGAAAACCGCACCAGAACCACTCGGGCATGCCCTCTCCCTTCGACAGCAGCTTGCCAAATCGTCGGTGCGGAAGTACCAGGCGATGGAAGCCGCCGTCTGTGCCGATGGTCGTGCTCGCGGTATGTTCCAGTTTTATGGCGCTAACCGAACCGGACGCTGGGCTGGCAGACTCATTCAAATGCAAAACCTGCCGCAGAACCATCTTCCCGACTTGGAGCTGGCCCGTGCCCTTGTATGCCGCGGAGATTTTGATGCGCTGGAGCTTCTGTATGAAGATGTACCGGATACACTCTCACAGCTTATTCGTACCGCGTTTATACCACGTACCGGCAATAAGTTCATCGTTTCCGATTTTTCGGCTATTGAAGCCCGCGTGATTGCATGGCTGGCTGGCGAACAGTGGCGTCAAGATGTCTTTGCCAAGGGCGGCGATATTTACTGCGCCAGCGCCAGCCAGATGTTTAAGGTTCCGGTTGAGAAACATGGCGTCAACGGCCACCTGCGGCAAAAAGGAAAAATCGCGGAATTGGCGCTCGGTTATGGCGGCTCAGTCGGTGCGCTCAAAACAATGGGAGCTTTAGATATGGGACTTACCGAGGACGAACTTCCTCTGTTAGTTGATGCGTGGAGGCAGGTCAACCCGAATATCGTGAAGTTTTGGTGGGATGTTGACCGGGCTGCCATTGAGGCTGTCCGCAACAAGCACACCAACACCACGCATGGCATTGTGTTCTCCTGCCAAAGCGGGATGCTCTTTATCACGCTGCCTTCCGGCCGGAGACTATCCTATGTGAAGCCGCGCATCGGCGAGAACAAGTTCGGCGGACAGTGTATCACCTATGAAGGCGTCGGCGGCACAAAGAAATGGGAACGCCTCGATTCCTACGGTCCAAAATTCGTGGAAAACATTGTGCAGGCCACATCACGCGACATTCTTAGCTATGCCATGCAGACTCTTAGAAACTGCTCAATTGTCATGCACATCCACGACGAAATCGTCATTGAAGCCGACCCCATTATGTCTCTTCAGGCAGTCTGCGAACAGATGGGCAGAACACCGCCGTGGGCGAAGAGACTTCTGCTCCGTGCTGATGGGTACGAAACAAATTTCTATAAAAAAGACTGATTATTTTCGTCAAAAGCGGGCTGTCACCTCCAGTGGTTAGTAGAGATGGGCGATGACAGCCCGTCGAGAAAGGAGGTTCACAATGTGTATAGATAAACGTAATAGCGAAGGTTATCCTGACCCAACCGCCTACGAAGCCTTGTTGCTAATCGAGAAAGAGGAACGCGCGCTCCGCGCTTTCCGGCCAATTGTATATATCTGTTCTCCCTATGCGGGAGACATCGAAAAAAATGTAAAAGCCGCGCGGGATTATTGCCGTTTCGCAGTGGACAAGGGATTCATACCGGTCGCACCACATCTGCTTTTTCCGCAGTTTATGGACGACACCGACCCGCAGGAGCGGGAACTGGGATTATTCTTTGGAAATGCCCTTATGAGCAAATGCTCCGAAGTGTGGGTGTTCGGCAGCGTTATCTCTCCTGGTATGCAGGTAGAGATCAAAAGGGCCAGGTGGAAAAACTACCGCCTGCGTTACTTCACAGAAGATTTGGAGGAGGTACAAGATGTTTGCAATCACTGAAGGTATACGCCGCATCGGCGGCATAGAAGTTCCTACTTATAAACGTGAAATCGTAAGCGCCAATGTTCTTGAAGTCGAAGCCGGTACGAACGGCTATCAGGGTGGCGATACGGGACATGGCAGCCGCACCTATTTCCGTATTGAGAATGAAGGCGGCACAGATATTCAGGTACGCCCACTTGGCCGTTATGGCGATGAAGGTTTCGAAGTTATCCTCGGTGGCGACTGTGAGCTCGAAACGATCATCACTGCGCTCAAATTCATCACCAAGGTTCTGGAGGATGGCGCGAAGGAGGTACATGACTGATGTTCACCCTGTATAGTGCCGATATCATCGGCAACCCCGGCAACTGCTCCTATCCCAATAAAACTGAGGTTACGGGTGAGGACAGTCTGCGGGCGGCAGTTTGCCACGACTACGTCTGTGCTGAGTACAAAAACAGCTACCGAAGCGGCGACAACTTTCTCGGCGCGGACTGTCTTCCGGTCGACTGTGACAACGACCACTCAGAGGACCCTGCCGATTGGGTCCTGCCGACTGACGTTGCCGCCGCTTTCCCAGATGTCTGCTTTGCAGTCCATTACAGCCGCTACAACATGCGCGAGAAAAATGGAAAGCCCGCTCGTCCAAAGTTCCATATTCTTTTCCCAATCACACATATGACCGACGCAGTCGCTTACAGCGACATGAAGAAGCTGGCCAACTCCATCTTTCCGTACTTCGATAACAAGGCGCTGGATGCAGCACGTTTCTTCTTCGGCACCACTAATGTCGAGGTTGAGCTCTTTCCCGGCAGCATGAATCTGACCGAGTTTCTGGAGAACGACGACTTTGACGCGGATATGGCTGGTGGCTATGGAGCCAGTCTGATAATCCCGGAAGGCAGCCGTAATGCCACCATGTCACGCTTTGCCGGTCGGGTCATCAAGAAATACGGGGACAGTGCGGAAGCCTACCAATGCTTCCTTGATGAAGCTGCAAAATGCACACCGCCTTTGGAGGACTCTGAGCTTTCAACCATCTGGCACAGTGCCCAGCGATTTTACGCCAGAGTACAGCAGCAGGACGGTTATGTTCCACCGGAGGTCTATAACGACGATACCTCGTATAAACCCGAAGATTTCTCCGACGTCGGGCAAGCCGAAGTGCTGGCGAAACACTTCTCTGGCGAGCTGCGCTATTCCCCGGCGACGCACTTCATCCGTTACACGGAGCATTACTGGAAAGAAACCGAGCCCGGTGCGCAGGCGGTCGCCCATGAGCTTACCCGCCGCCAACTCGAAGAAGCGACGAAAGACCTGCTGGCCGCCGCCAAGAAGCTGACTGAATGCGGCGCACAGAGCATTCTCGATACGACATCAAAGGCGAAAGCAGAATCCTTGTTCAATGACACACAGTCCGAAGCCTATGCCGAATTTCTCGCGGCTAAAGCCTATCAGTCCTTCGCAATTCGCCGCCGCGACTCCAAAAACATCACCGCAACGCTGAAAGAAGCACGCCCGATGCTGGAGATCTCCCCGCGTGATCTGGACGCAGACTGTTTTCTTCTCTGCACACCGGAAGCTACTTATGATCTCCGTAAAGGTGTAGCAGGTGCACGGGAACATTCGCCAGCTGACTACATCACCAAAATCACTTCCGTCTCTCCCAGCAATAAAGGCGAACAGCTTTGGCATGACAGCCTTGACCTCATATTCTGCAAAGATCAGGAGCTTATCAATTATGTTCAGATGATTTGCGGCCTTGCCGCCATCGGCAAGGTCTATGTGGAGGCACTGATCATCGCCTATGGCTCCGGGCGCAACGGCAAGTCTACTTTCTGGAATTCTGTCTCCCGTGTGCTGGGCCTGTACAGCGGCAACATCTCGGCTGACACTTTGACGGTTGGCTGTCGCCGCAACATCAAGCCAGAACTGGCCGAGGTCAAGGGCAAGCGACTGTTAATCGCAGCTGAGATGCAGGAAGGCGCTCGGCTCAACGATTCCACCGTCAAGCAGCTGTGCTCTACCGATGATGTTTTCGCAGAGAAAAAGTACAAGGACCCGTTCAGCTTCACGCCCTGCCATACGCTGGTCCTCTACACCAATCACCTGCCGAAGGTCAGCGCTTCTGACGACGGTATCTGGCGCAGGTTGATCGTGATTCCGTTCAATGCCAAAATTGAAGGCTCCGAGGATATCAAGAACTATGGCGAGCACCTCTACAACAACGCCGGAGAGAGCATTCTGGCGTGGATCATCGAGGGTGCCCAGAAGGTTATCGCGTTGGACTACAATATTCCCGTTCCGACATGCGTGCAGAAAGCAATTGATGAATACCGGGCGCAGAACGACTGGTTTGGCCATTTTCTCGACGACAAATGTGAGCTTGATGCCAGTTTCCGTGAAAGCTCCGGTGCCTTGTATCAGGCGTATCGAAATTACAGCATTGACACAAACGAATACGTCCGCAGTACCGCAGATTTTTACTTTGCACTTGAAAAAGCTGGCTTTGAGCGGATTGTCCGTGATGGTAGACGTCTGTTTACCGGGCTTCGGCTTAAAATTGATAACGGAGATTTTGAGAGCTTTCTACAGTAAAAGAAATAATCAAGTGACCTCGACGAAGGTCTATTACAAAAATTTTCTTAGGCGTATAAAAAACTCCATAAGAAAAAGTTCAGTAAATGACATACGCCGAGGTCACTTGTAAGGAGAAAACGACCATGAGAGAAAAAGAAATCGAGCAAAAATTCACCCTGATGGTAAAGCAAGCGGGCGGTCTGGCTCTGAAGTTCGTTTCGCCGGGCATGAGCGGCATGCCGGATCGCATCGTACTTCTACCGGGTGGCTACATGGCCTTCGTGGAAGTCAAGTCTCCAGGAAAGGCGCCGCGCCCTTTGCAGGAAGCCAGACACCGGATGCTGCGAAAACTTGGATTTAAGGTTTATGTGCTCGACGACGCCGGACAGATTGGAGGGATTCTTGATGAAATACGAGCCACATAACTACCAGACTTATGCCATCAATTACATCGAGACGCACCCCATCGCGGCAGTCCTGCTGGATATGGGCCTTGGCAAAACGAGCATCACGCTGACAGCGCTTAACAACTTGTTATTTGACAGCTTCGTGGCTCATCGTGTTCTGGTTATCGCGCCTCTGCGTGTAGCCCGCGATACCTGGCCCTCCGAAATTCAGAAATGGGACCACCTGTCTCTGTTGACCTATTCCATAGCGGTTGGAACCGAAGCTGAACGCAAAGCGGCGCTCCTACAACAGACGGACATCTGCATTATCAACCGGGAAAACGTACAGTGGCTCATCGAGGACAGCGGCATACCCTTTGACTTCGATACTGTGGTGGTCGACGAGCTGTCTTCCTTTAAAAGCTATCAGGCAAAACGCTTCCGGGCATTGATGAAAGTCCGTCCGCGCATCCGCCGCATTGTAGGACTGACCGGCACCCCATCTGCGAACGGCCTCATGGATTTGTGGGCTGAGTACAGGCTTCTGGACATGGGCCAGCGCCTCGGTCGCTTTATTGGACAATACCGCACCAACTACTTCATGCCGGATAAGCGGAACGGCCAGATCATCTACTCCTATAAGCCGCTGCCCGATGTGGAAAAAGCAATCTACAGCAAAATCGCGGATATCACCATCAGCATGAAGTCCACCGACCATCTGCAGATGCCGGAGCTCGTCAGCAGCGAATATGAGGTGCGGCTTTCCGAGGAAGAACAGGAACACTACGACAATTTGAAGGACGATCTCGTACTGCAGCTCCCGGACGGCGATATTACCGTAGCCAATGCTGCCGCCCTGTCAAATAAGCTCTCGCAGATGTCCAACGGCGCTGTCTATGACGATGTTGGCGGAATAGTACATATTCACGACCGCAAGCTGGACGCGCTGGAGGATTTAATTGAGGCAGCGAACGGCAAGCCAGTGCTTGTAGCTTATTGGTTCAAGCACGATCTTGCCAGAATTTCCGAGCGACTGCGCAAACTCCATATTCCTTTTTCCCAACTTGATACCCCGGAGAACATCCGCAGATGGAACGCCGGTGGACTTCCTGTGGCGCTGGTACATCCCGCCTCTGCCGGACACGGACTCAACCTGCAGAGCGGCGGTTCCACCATCATATGGTTCGGGCTGACCTGGTCTCTTGAGCTTTACCAACAGACCAACGCCCGCCTATGGAGGCAGGGCCAAACTGCAGATACTGTTGTAGTGCAGCATATCATCACAAAGGGTACCATAGACAGTCGGATACTGAAGGCGCTTTCCGCAAAGGATCGCACTCAGACAGCCCTGATTAATGCCGTAAAGGCCGATTTGAAAATCTGATGACAACGAGGGACTTTGTCCCCGAGACAATCCGTGCCAATCCGAGAGAAATAAAAAATTCGGAGGTACAGATTATGAATACACCCTATGAAAACTTGGCAAACGCTATCATCTTGAGGGCCGTTGAGGATTATCGGGAGGCTCTTGGCACTCTTCGATACAGTCCACATGATAAGGATGCGTTCATCAGCAAAGATGAAATTGAGCGGTTCTTCTGTTCGGGCTGGTTTGGACTTCTGACAAGTATTGACCCTGAAATGCTTATGAACAGGCTCCGTAAGGAGGTGGCGTAATATGAGGGCAAGAGAATATCTCTCCCAAGCCTATCGCCTTGATCAGCGCATAAACTCTAAACTGGAGCAGGTGCAATCGCTGAACGAGCTGGCTACAAAAGCAACCTCAACTCTTACAGGCATGCCACGTAATCCGAACCGTGCTACTTCCACGATGGCAGACGCTGTTGCAAAGATTGTTGACTTACAAGCGGAAATCAACCGTGACATAGACCGTCTTGTTGACCTTAAGCGGGACATTGTTGCACTGGTGAAATCTGTTGATAACACGGAGTATCAGACCCTTCTTGAAAAGCGCTACCTTTGCTACATGAGTTGGGAGCAGATTGCTGTCGATATGAACTACAGCATCCACCATCTATACAAATTACACACTGGCGCATTAGACACTTGCGATGCAATTCTCCATCGTGATACCTGATGATACCACATGATACCTGTTCCTTATGATAGCATTATAATGTAGAAGTAAAATGCAGAGAGCCTTGTGGGAGCAATCCCACAGGGCTTTTCTTATGCCCGTAAGGAGATGAAACAATGCCATACAAACCAAAACGTCCTTGTGCCTATCCCGGCTGCGGTCGGCTCGCTGTACGCAATCTCTGCGGAGGGAACGAGCAATACTGTGCCGAGCATCAGAAGGTCATGGACAAACAGTACAACCAGTATGAGCGTGACCCCAAGACCAATAAACGGTACGGCAGAAGCTGGAAGCGCATCCGTGACCGCTTCATCAAGGCGCACCCTCTCTGCGAGGAGTGTCAGAAGCAAGGCAAGCTGACGCCTGCCGAGGAAGTTCACCACATCCTCCCGCTCTCCAAAGGCGGCGGCAACGAAAAGAGCAACCTAATAGCTCTTTGTAAATCATGCCACTCTCGAATTACAGCCGAGAGCGGTGACCGGTGGGGGCGGTCAAATCTCTAAAACTTTTTTAAGCGGACAGCGGCGTGGGGCTTCGTGTTGAAAAACGCAGTTTCAAACGGGGGAATAGCCCCACCCCTGCTAAGTGAGGTGATATTTTTGGCAAAAGACGGTACTAATCGTGGCGGTGCTCGTATCGGCGCGGGCGCAAAAAAGAAGCCATTAGCCGACAAAATAGCCGAAGGTAATCCCGGGGGCAGGAAACTGACCATCATGGAGTTTTCTGATACTGCAAACCTTCAGGGGATGGAGATGCCGGAACCAAATAAAATGCTTGAAGCTATACAAAAAGACGGTAAGACACTTGTTGCAGGAGAAATCTACAGAAACACATGGAAGTGGCTGGATGAACGCGGGTGTGCCGCTCTCGTTTCTCCTCAACTTCTGGAACGCTACGCCATGAGCGTGGCTCGTTGGATTCAGTGTGAGGAAGCAATCACTGAATATGGCTTTTTGGCAAAGCACCCTACTACGGGAAACGCCATTCAAAGCCCATATGTGGCAATAGGTCACAGTTATGAAAAGCAAACAAATCTCCTGTGGTTGGAGATTTTTCAGATTGTCAAGGAAAACTGCACCGGCGACTACAAAAGCGCTAACCCACAGGATGATGTTATGGAGCGGCTCTTAACCGCCCGGAAAGGGAAATAATATGCTGATTGAAAAGATACAAACTGCGCGGCTCATCCCCGCTGACTATAATCCACGTAAAGACTTAAAGCCCGGCGACGCGGAATATGAAAAGTTGAAACGCTCGCTTGAGGAATTCGGCTATGTTGAACCCGTTATATGGAACAAGACCACGTCCCATGTCGTTGGTGGACACCAGAGGCTGAAGGTGCTACTCGACATGGGTGTTACCGAAGTCGAGTGTGTGGTGGTCGAGATGGATGCAGAAAAGGAAAAAGCGCTCAATATTGCACTTAATAAAATCAGCGGTGATTGGGATAAAGGCAAGCTGGCTTTACTTATTGCAGATTTACAGGGTGCAGATTTTGATGTATCGCTCACGGGTTTTGATCCCGTTGAAATCGATGACCTTTTCAAGGATTCACTCAAGGACGGCATTAAAGACGATGACTTTGATGTGGATGCGGAACTGAAAAAGCCAGCCATTACAAAACTTGGCGACGTGTGGCTGCTCGGTCGACATCGGCTGGTCTGCGGCGATTCAACCAAGGCTGAAACCTTCACCAACCTGATGGATGGAAAGCTTGCAAACCTCGTGGTAACTGACCCACCGTATAACGTAAACTACGAAGGTACGGCCGGTAAGATCAAAAACGATAATATGTGTGACGAAGCGTTCTACGACTTTCTGCTGGCGGCATTTACGAACACCGAGGCGGTAATGGCACAGGACGCTTCTATTTATGTATTCCATGCTGACACCGAAGGTTTGAATTTCCGTAAGGCATTCTCGGATGCAGGCTTTTTACTTTCCGGGTGCTGTATCTGGAAAAAGCCGTCTTTGGTACTGGGACGCTCTCCTTATCAGTGGCAGCACGAACCTGTGCTGTTCGGCTGGAAGAAAAAAGGCAAGCACAACTGGTACGCCGACCGTAAGCAGACCACTATCTGGGAGTTCGATAAACCAAAGAAAAACGCCGATCACCCTACCATGAAGCCGGTTGCACTTGTGGCCTATCCTATTTTGAACAGCAGCCTCACAAACTGCATCGTGCTCGACCCCTTCGGCGGTAGCGGATCCACCCTCATCGCCTGTGAACAGTCCGACAGGATTTGCTTCACTATAGAACTTGATGAGAAATACTGCGACGTCATTGTAAAACGGTATATTGAACAGGTTGGTAGCGCCAATGCCGTTTCCGTTGTTCGTAATGGTGTCACGATGAAATATGCGGATATAGCTGTTGATGAGTAAACATCTGCTCAGATTATTTTTCGACGGCAAGGATATCCTGACATATGCATGTTATGTCTATCCGGTATTGTGTTATCTACACAAGAAACCGCCAAATAATCGGTACAGTATTCTCTGCAGAAATCGCATAAAACCGTTGCTATATAAGCGGTTCAGAGTGATTAATGTATGTACCGAAACCGAATAAATTCGGATCAAAGAAAGGCGGTTTGAAAAATGAAACTCACTTTTAATGTAACTGGCAGCGAACGCAAATCACTGGTTGGAGCAATCAGTACAGCACTCGGTGCTCCGACTAACTACCTCGGTGCTCCTACCTTCGCCTACGAGGTCGGAGAGTACCACATTGACAAGACTGGAGTGCTTACGGGTCCCGATAACCTCGAACTTGAAGACGCACTCCACCAACATGGCTTTGATGCAGACGGCGAAAACCGTCACTACGATGAACCCGACACCTACGAGAGCGGACTTGGCGGCATGGGTACGATTGATGAGTTTCCGGATATCGACCAACACCACCCTGGACGGTATGTCAATCCAAACGCAACCATTACCGAAACTATGCAAAGACAACTGGATGAAGTGATTGCCTTTGAGGACCTGAGGATGGACGGTCGTGAAGAACTGGGACTTGGACGTACCCGACATGAAAACTTTCAGGGAGAAAATGGTATGCAAGCAAGTGATGTCCCCGAACCCTATGACAACATCGGTCTGGTAATTGAAATGCCGCGCTCCTCCTTCACCGACACCGCTCTGGAAAACCTTAAGCGGTTGATCAAAAGTAAAGGCAGCCTCATCAAAAAGGCGCTCGGTGTGAAAATACTTGAACTTGAAATAACAGATGACAAGGTTAGATTCCCATGGTTTGAGGACGGCACCGACCCTGATGCAGTCAAGGCATATTCGCATTTTGTGACTGCCCTCTGCGAGGTAGCAAGGATGCAAAAGCGTGTCTCCGCAAAAGAAAAGAATATCGATAACGACAAATATGCTTTTCGCTGCTTTCTCCTACGGCTTGGATTCATCGGCGACGAGTACAAAGCCGAACGAAAGCTCCTGCTCCGCAACCTTACTGGCAGTGCTGCTTTCAAGAGCGGTCAGAAGAAAGGCTTCTCGCAGGAAGACCTCGACAAAGCCAAATCCGACCCTGCTGTACGCGCCGAAATCAAAGCCATTTTGGGAGGTAACGACGATGAGCAATAATTTTCCATTAAGAGAAACCGTTGAGCGTATCCGCAAACAGTACCCGGTTGGTTGTCGTGTGGAACTCCTCCGCATGGACGACCCTCAAGCACCGCCAATCGGCACAAAAGGCACCGTGCGGTATGTCGATGACATCGGCAGCCTGGGTGTTGCGTGGGACAACGGCAGTACGCTTCAAGTAGTTTATGGTGAGGACATTTGCCGGAGGTGTGACAATGACAGATAAAGTGCGTAAGCAGATTCTGGCTATCCGCGACACAATGCTGACGAATATGTATGATGTCAGCACAGTTCAGCGCATCGCTAACGACATGGGTTTCTACGAGCTTGTTGTGTACCTCGAAGAAAACCGCAAGGAATATGCCCAGTTCATCCTAACTGGCGAAGCATAATATACACATTTTTCAGCTCGGATATTTGTTGCTTTTATGCTGGTATATTTCTCTGAATTATCTTGCTATTGTGTGCTTTTAGAGCGAATATACACATACAAAAACGAAAGGAGCACACCACCATGAACGAAAAACAAATTAAGCAAATTGAAAGCCAACTGCCGCAGGGCGAGAAAATCGTCAGAATGTACACCGCTTTTGAGGGCGGCATCCGGGTGATTACCAAGAATGCTGACGGCTATGAAATCCGCTACAATGTGAGCTTTGACGCCGACGGCAACGCCAGCATCAAGAGATTTTAGGAGAACATAGCCATGTGGAAAGAAGGAAGCCTGAAAATTCACGACAACGTTTTTCATTACTGGATGAAGCAATACGACGAGGGTTCAGAATTTGGCATTGAAGGCGGCAGAATCAGCAAGTTGACGCTCAAGCGTAACGGCGAGGTTGTTTGCAACTACGATAGAGGCTGGGACATCAAGCCAACCGACCCTGATATACAGCTTGCCCTTGAGCTTCTCCTTCACAGCGAAAACCACTAAACTCGCTCCAATAAAATAGCCGAGGTTCAGCCCTGTATGGGGCTGTGTCTCGTACAGATAAATCTTGAAGGCTTGCACTTGCAAACGTTGCATTTGGCAGGTCTATTTTTATGCTCCGAAGGAGGTGGGCAGCATACGGAAGCTTAAGAAATACAAACCGACACGATTTAAATCTACAGATTCGATTTATAACAAAGCCGCCGCCGATTTTGCTGTGGCTTTTATCGAAGCTCTATCACATACCAAAGGCACTTGGGCCGGTAAACCTTTTGAGCTTATCGACTGGCAGGAACAGATTATTCGTGACATCTTTGGAACACTCAAGCCCAATGGCTACCGACAATTCAACACCGCCTATGTGGAAATTCCGAAGAAGATGGGTAAATCAGAGCTTGCCGCCGCTGTGGCACTCCTGCTCACTTGTGGCGACGGAGAGGAACGCGCCGAGGTCTACGGATGTGCCGCAGACCGAAATCAGGCCTCCATCGTGTTCAATGTGGCGGCAGATATGGTGCGAATGTGTCCGGCACTTTCCAAACGCGTCAAAATACTTGATGCAACGAAGCGGCTCATCTATCAGCCAACCGGGAGTATCTATCAGGTACTGTCCGCCGATGTTGGAAACAAGCATGGTTTTAATACCCACGGCGTCGTTTTTGATGAGCTGCATACCCAGCCGAACCGAAAACTATTTGATGTTATGACCAAGGGCAGCGGTGATGCGAGAATGCAGCCGCTGTATTTTTTAATCACCACCGCCGGAGATAACCAGAACAGCATCTGCTGGGAGGTTCACCAGAAGGCGCTGGATATCATAGACGGCAGGAAACATGACCCGACTTTCTACCCGGTCATCTATGGCGCAGCGCCAGAGGATGATTGGGCGGACCCTAAGGTATGGAAAAAGGCAAACCCTTCTCTCGGCATTACGGTTAGCATGGACAAGGTCAAAGCGGCTTTTGAATCAGCAAGGCAGAATCCCGCCGAGGAGAACAGCTTTCGACAGCTCCGCTTGAACCAGTGGGTCAAACAGGCTGTACGTTGGATGCCTATGGACAAGTGGGATGCCTGCGCTTTTACGGTTGACCCGGAAGCCTTACGCGGCCGGGTTTGCTACGGTGGCCTTGACCTATCTTCTTCCACCGATATTACTGCTTTTGTGCTGGTTTTCCCGCCTATGGACGAGAATGACAAATATTCCGTGCTTCCGTTCTTCTGGATACCGGAAGACAACATCGATTTGCGTGTGCGCAGAGACCATGTGAATTATGACGTGTGGAAAAAACAAGGCCATTTGCAAACCACCGAAGGCAATGTCGTCCATTACGGATACATTGAAAAGTTCATTGAGCAGCTTGGAGAAAAATACAACATCCGTGAGATTGCCTTCGACCGCTGGGGTGCTGTGCAGATGGTACAGAACCTTGAGAGCATGGGTTTCACAGTTGTTCCGTTCGGTCAGGGATTCAAGGATATGAGTCCGCCGACAAAGGAACTCATGAAGCTAACCTTAGAGCAGAAACTTGCCCATGGCGGTCACCCGGTTCTGCGCTGGATGATGGATAACATCTATATCCGCACCGACCCGGCAGGCAACATCAAAGCGGACAAAGAGAAATCCACCGAAAAAATTGACGGCGCGGTCGCCACCATTATGGCGCTGGACCGGGCAATACGGTGCGGCAATGTTACTAGCGAAAGCGTGTATGACACACGCGGACTGTTATTTATTTAAACAACGCACCAACCATGTACATAGCAGGTGCGTTGTTGTTTAATCATACTTCAAAATCAACGACAGGACCGTCAAGAAAACGAGTGGCAGTTCTTACACCCCATTCGTTTACAGAACAACGCTCCTTTTGTTGCCGATATCCTAACACATACTTGAATACAAACCCCATGAGCGAACCCATAAATTGGCTTTCCTGTCCGGTAAAAGTAAATGTATCAGTCGGATGGTTTTTACGAGAGTAAATGTTGATAAGAGCCTTGACAGGGGGGACCCCCATGTCGTTGGCAAATGCAATGCAACTCATGGTAATTGGATCTCCAATGGTGTTCATGCAAAAATCCCACAGGGCACCCGAACCAACAAAAGGAGCAGCGTTTTTATACGTTTTTGCGAAATCCTGATTGACAGCGTTAATGATATCTTGGGTCTTCATGCTTAATACCTCCATTTATTTGATGGTTCAATTATACAGCGGTTATACAGCGTTGTCAATAGTGTATGTACAAAAAAATGTGGGTTCTAATAATCTTTGTAAGGAGGATTATAAATGAGCATTTTATCAGGAATATTTAAACCCCGAGATAAGCCTAAAGACACCCTGAGCGGCAGTCGGTATAACTTCTTTTTCGGCAGTACGAGCTCGGGAAAGCCGGTCAACGAACATACTGCCATGCAGATGACGGCAGTCTATTCCTGCGTAAGGATACTGTCAGAAACGCTGGCGGGGCTGCCGCTCCATGTGTATAAATACAACGACAGCGGCGGTAAAGAAAAATACCTGAAGCACCCGTTATATAAACTGCTCCACGACGAGCCGAACCCGGAGATGACTTCATTCGCATTCCGCGAAACACTGATGAGTCATCTTTTATTATGGGGCAATGCCTATGCGCAGATTATACGCAACGCCAAAGGCGAGGTTATTGCTCTCTATCCGCTGATGCCAAACAAGATGACAGTCGACCGTGATGCAAACGGCCGGCTTTTCTATTTATATCAACGAAGCTCGGAGGATGTCCCCTCACTCGGCAAGGACAATCAGGTCTACCTTGCTCCCGCCGATGTCCTGCACATTCCGGGCTTGGGCTTTGACGGGCTTGTTGGCTACTCTCCCATTGCTATGGCAAAGAACGCAGTGGGACTCGCAATTGCTACCGAGGAATACGGAGCTAAGTTCTTTGCTAATGGTGCAGCACCGGGTGGTGTACTTGAACATCCCGGAACCATTAAAGACCCGCAGAAGGTCAAGGAATCATGGAATGCCGCATACCAAGGCTCAGCCAACTCTCACAGGGTAGCCGTTCTTGAGGAAGGTATGAAGTATCAGCCTATCGGGATTTCACCGGAACAGGCGCAGTTTCTGGAAACACGGAAGTTTCAAATCAATGAAATCGCCCGGATTTTCAGGGTACCACCGCATATGCTTGCCGACCTTGAGAAATCGTCCTTCAGCAACATCGAGCAGCAGAGTCTTGAATTTGTAAAGTACACGCTCGACCCTTGGGTGGTTCGATGGGAGCAATCCATGTGCCGTGCTCTTCTTTCCGACAGTGAGAAGCCGACGGTGTTTATCAAGTTCAACGTGGACGGACTTTTACGCGGCGATTACGCAAGCCGTATGAACGGTTACGCCACGGCAAGGCAAAACGGATGGATGAGTGCAAACGATATCCGTGAACTTGAAAACCTAGACCGCATTCCGGCGGAGCTCGGCGGCGATCTCTACCTCATCAACGGCGCGATGACCAAATTACAGGACGCGGGTGCATTTGCAAAGCAGGCTGAGCCTGCACCCAATAAAACAGAAACGGAGGAAGGTTCTGATGAAACAAACAACGCGGGCAGAAATGCCACAATCCGCACAAAGTAATATGCGCGATTTGCCAGCGGGTGCTACCCGCAAATTCTGGAACTGGGCAAGGGATGAAGATTCCGGTGTCCGAACGCTTTACCTTGACGGCACAATTGCCGAGGAAAGCTGGTTTGACGACGATATCACCCCGAAAGCATTCAAAGCTGATTTGAATGCCGGTGAGGGTGACATTGTTATTTGGATCAACTCTCCCGGCGGCGACTGTATCGCAGCGAGTCAAATCTATGCCATGCTCATGGATTACAAGGGCAAGGTTACCGTAAAAATTGACGGCATTGCGGCTTCGGCAGCAAGCGTTATCGCAATGGCAGGAACCGAGGTATTGATGGCTCCCACGGCGCTCATGATGGTGCATAACCCGCTTACCATCGCAATCGGCGACAGCGAGGAAATGCAGAAAGCTATCTCCATGCTGGACGAGGTCAAGGAAAGCATCATCAATGCCTATGAAATCAAGACCGGACAGTCCCGTGCGAAGCTGTCTCACCTTATGGACGCTGAAACTTGGCTTAACGCCAACAAAGCGATTGAACTGGGTTTTGCGGACGGCATTCTGGAGGATGAGAAAAAGCGGATTCAACCGGACGACATTACCTATGCTTTCAGCCGCAGAGCAGTAACAAACTCGCTGCTTAACAAGGTCAAACCCAAGATACCCAAACAGAGCAAAGGCACATCCGTTGATGTCGCTAAAGCCACTCCTGCGGATTGGCTTGAAAAGCGGCTCTCTTTAATTTCACACTAAATTTAATGGAGGTAACATCAATGAACAAAATTCTTGAACTGCGCGAAAAGCGCGCCAAGGCATGGGAAGCCGCTAAGGCTTTCCTCGATACCAAGCGCGGTACTGACGGCCTGGTTTCCCCTGAAGACACCGCTACCTACGAAAAAATGGAAGCCGACGTGGTCGCTCTCGGAAAGGAAATCGACCGTCTGGAAAAGCAGGAAGCTCTTGACCGCGAGCTTTCAAAGCCGCTGAACACACCCCTCACAGGCAAGCCTGCTGTTCCCGGTATGGATACTAGGACCGGCAGAGCCTCCGACGAGTACAGGAAAGCGTTCTGGAACGCCATGCGTACCCGCGCCGGTGAGGGTCTTGACCCTATCGTGAAAAACGCTCTGCAGATCGGCACCGATACTGAAGGCGGATACCTTGTCCCAGACGAGTTCGAACGTACCCTTGTGGAAGCTCTTGATGAGGAGAACCTCTTCCGCAGACTGGCTAACGTCATCACCACTTCTTCCGGGGATCGCAAGATTCCTGTTGTTGCTTCCAAGGGCACCGCTTCCTGGATTGATGAGGAGGGCGCAATCCCCGAAAGCGATGACAGCTTCGGTCAGGTTTCCATCGGTGCGTACAAGCTGGGAACGATGATCAAGGTTTCCGAAGAGCTGCTGAACGACAGTGTGTTTCCGCTTGAAGCATATATTTCAAGAGAGTTCGCAAGGCGTATTGGCAATAAGGAAGAGGAAGCCTTTTTTACAGGCGACGGCTCCGGTAAACCGACCGGCATTCTCGCTGCTTCCGGCGGTGCACAGATCGGCGTAACCACGGCGGGCGCTACCGCTATCACCATCGACGAGGTGCTCGACCTGTTCTATTCGCTGAAAGCGCCTTATAGAAACAAGGCTGTTTTCGTAATGAACGACTCTACCGTAAAGGCGATTCGCAAGTTGAAGGATGGTAACGGCCAGTATCTCTGGCAGCCCTCACTGCAGGCTGGTACCCCTGACACCATTTTGAACCGTCCGCTGTATACCTCAGCATATGTGCCCGCTATTGCTGCGACCGCTAAGACTATCGTGTTCGGAGATTTCAGCTATTACTGGGTAGCCGACCGCCAGGGGCGTGTGTTTAAGAGACTCAATGAACTCTATGCAGCCACAGGCCAGGTTGGCTTTGTCGCCACCCAGCGTGTTGACGGCAAGCTCATTCTGCCGGAGGCTATCAAGGTACTCCAGCAGAAGGCATAATGGAGGTGCAATATGAGTTATAACACAAAAAACTACACAGAACAGGGCGGCGAGAAAACCGTCATCGGCGGAACGCTTGAAATCAGGGAGGGAGCCTCGGTGACGGGGCTTACCTCCACTGCCGCACCCGCTTCAGTAACCGCTCTCGGTGGTGTGAAAGCTGCTGCAAAGGAGGAAACCGACACTGTGCCCGTCAAAATTGGTGAAGACGCAATCCTTTATGTACCAACATATCCGATCGTGCCTGAGATACCTGTAGCTGCAAATCAGGCGGACAGTACTGCCACTGATGCCACTGGTCTGGTCGCTGACTTCAATGCTCTTCTCTCCAATCTGAAAGCGGCGGGTCTGATGGCCCCAGACGAAGAATGACCGAAGGGAGGCGGATGGCGTGACGGCAAATAACCTTCTCCCCAAAGTCAAAGCACACCTCATTTTGTCACACGACGAGGACGACAGCCTGCTGCTGAGCTATATTGCCGCTGCTGTCTCCTATGCCGAAAGCTACCAGCATTTTTTCAAGGGCTATTATGAGGATACTCCCATGCCGCCTACCACAGAGCAAGCCGTCATCATACTGTCGTCCTTCTTTTACGAAAGCCGGGACGGCAGCACAGGCGGCTTTTTTGCGGATAACGTGCAGGCAGGCCAGCAGGTATGGGATACTGTCAATCTGCTTCTTCGGCTCGACCGGGATTGGAAGGTGTGACAATGAGCTATGGTAAAATGAATACCTTCATCGATATCGTCTCCAACGCCCCGGTTAAGGATGCGGACGGATTTGTTACCAAGGGCGACCATATTGTTGCTTCCATCCGCGCATATAAAGAAGATCGCCACGGAAACGAACGATGGGCAAATATGGCAGTATTTAGCCAAGCGACGGCCCTTTTCCGCTTCCGGAAGATACCCAATGTAGCAATCACTACCTCGTTGTTTATCGTTTGTGGCGACGAGCGTTACCGAATTGTCAGCGTCGAAGATGTTCGAGGACGCGGAATGTACATTGAGGTTCTTGCGGAAAAACAGGAAGGAACGGAATATTAGGGCTCCCGCAAAGCCGATTTGCTTTGTGGGAAGAGGACGAGCAACGAATTGTAGCGGATGCCCAACTTTAGGCGGGCGGAGCGGAAAGGAGTTTGTGAGGACGAAATGGCAAAAGCAGAAATTAAGATGCCCGAGGATTTTATGCTTAAGGTTTCACAGCTTGCCGAGAAAACAGATACGATTATCCCCAAGGTGCTGGAGGCAGGTGGAAATGTCGTTCTCGATAAAATGAAAGACAATCTATCTGCCGTGGTCGGCAGAGGGACAAAGGAAAAAAGCCGCTCCACAGGCGAATTGGAACGTTCCCTCGGTCTTTCTCCAGCTATGCAGAATCGGGACGGTAACTGGGATGTGAAGATCGGGTTTTCTGAACCGAGGAGTGACGGCGGCTCTAATGCTAAAATCGCCAACATCCTCGAATATGGCAGATCCGGTCAGCTGCCTAAGCCTTTTTTGAAACCGGCAAAGTCGCAGAGCAAAAGCGCCTGCATTGAAACCATGAAGGCAAAGCTTCAGGAGGAGGTCGATGGAATATGAGCATTTTAACAGAATTGAACACGTTGCTTTCTCCTGTCCTTCCTGTGGAAACGGGAATTTTCTCCGGCATTCCTCCCGATGAGTACCTCGTACTCACGCCGTTGACAGACGAGTTTGCCCTGTTCGGGGATAACGCCCCGCTATTTAATATCTCTGAAGTGCGGATTTCGCTGTTTTCCAAAGGCAACTATCTCCAAAGGAAAAAGCAGATAACAGAGCTGCTTCTGGCAGCTGAATTTACGATTACCGACCGCCGGTATATCGGCCATGAGGACGATACCGGGTACCACCATTACGCCATTGATGTGGCAAAACATTGTGAATTGAAGGAGGAGTAAGATATGGCGACAATTGGTCTTGACAAACTGTACTATTCAAAAATCACCGAGGATTCCAACGGTGAAGAAACCTATTCCACGCCTCTAGTGCTCGCCAAAGCCATCACCGCCGAACTCTCGGTGGAGCTGGTGGAAGCTATATTATACGCCGACGATGGTGCAGCTGAGGTAGTGAAAGACTTCAACAGCGGTACTCTCACCCTCGGCGTAGACGACATTGGCCCTACAGCAGCGGCAGATCTGACCGGTGCGACCACAGACGACAACGGCGTTCTTATCTCAGCAAGCGAAAATGTGGGGACACCTGTAGCAGTAGGATTCCGTGCGCAGAAAGCTAACGGCACATATCGCTATTTCTGGCTTTACCGTGTGAAATTCGGCCTGCCTGCAACTAATCTGCAAACCAAGGCTGATTCCATCACTTTCTCCACGCCTACTATCGAAGGAACGGTCATGCGCCGGAACAAGCTGGACACATTTGGCAAACACCCATGGAAAGCCGAGGTCACCGAAGGCGACGCCGGAGTATCTTCCGCCACAATCACCGGCTGGTTTACCGAGGTTTACGAACCGGTCTACACACCAGCACCGTAAGGAGGACGCAGAATGGATAACAACATCTTTACAGATTTGTCCGAAAGAAGCGCTGCCATCAATATTGGCGGCAAAGAGTATGAATTGGTACTGACTACCCGCGCGACCAAGGCGATAGCAGGCCGATACGGCGGGCTTGAAAACCTCGGTGAAAAGCTGATGAAGTCCGAAAATTTTGAGATGGCACTGGATGAGATTGTATGGCTTTTAACCCTTCTTGCCAACCAGTCTATCCTGATTCACAACCTTAAAAACAAGGACGACCTGCAGGGACTTCTGACGGAAGATGAGGTTGAGCTTCTCACCTCGCCCCTCGATCTGGCGGCATACAAAACCGCCATCACGGAAGCCATGTTCCGGGGCACCAAGCGCAACGTGGAAAGCGAAGAGGAAAATCTCTCAAAAAACGCGGAAGTCGGGTAACAGACGCAGAGGTCTTTACCCGGCTTTTTTATTACGGAACAGTGCAGATGGGTATGGGCGCGGAGGATTTCTGGCTCATGCCCATCGGCCTGTTTCTGGATCTATGGGCCTGCCACAAGCAGTTTATAGGCATTGAGAAGCCAAAGAAAACCCGGACGATTGACGATATCATTCCGCCGGGCATTTAGGGAGGTGAGCATGTATGGCAGACAATTTTGGCTTGAAAATCGGCGTCGAGGGCGAGCGTGAGTTCAAAAAAGCGCTCTCGGATATCAACCAGAACTTCAAGGTTCTCGGTTCGGAGATGCAGCTTGTCACCAGCCAGTTTGATAAAAACGACAAGTCTGTGCAAGCGCTCACCTCCCGGAATGAGGTTCTCAACAAGGGAATCGACGCCCAGAAAGAAAAAATCTCTATGCTGAAAGCCGCGCTGGATAATGCCGCGTCCTCCTTCGGAGAAAACGACAAGCGCACGCAGAACTGGCAGATTCAGCTGAACAAGGCGCAGGCTGAGCTCAACGGCATGGAGGGCGAACTCGCGGATAACGAGAAGTCTCTCCAGGATGTTAATCGCGGCTATAACGACGCCGGACAGAAAGTCGATGAATTCGGCAACGTTGTCGAAGAGTCAACCGCCGATGTGGAGAAATCCTCTGGTAAACTTGAAAAACTCGGCTCGGTACTCAAAGGCATCGGCGTTGCGATGGGAGCAGCGTTTGCGGCTGTAGGCACAGCTGCGGTCGGAGCGGCTAAGGCCCTTACGGATATGACCGTTGGCGCATCGCAGTACGCGGACGATATCATCACCATGTCTACTGTCACCGGTATGAGCACCGAATCGCTCCAGGCGTATCAGTATGCTGCCGAATTGGTCGACACCTCGATGGAAACCTTGACGGGCAGCATGGCCCGGAATATACGCTCAATGACCTCCGCCCAGGCTGGTACAGGCAGCACTGCGGCAGCGTATAAGGCGCTGGGTATATCCGTCACCGACGCCAGCGGCAACCTCCGCGATTCGGAGACAGTGTATTGGGAAGCCATTGATGCATTGGGGAACGTATCCAACGAAACCGAGCGGGACGCCCTTGCCATGCAGCTTTTCGGTAAATCGGCTCAGGAATTGAATCCTTTGATCGCACAGGGCTCGGAGGGAATCCAGCAGCTGACTGAAGAAGCCAAGGCTATGGGTGCCGTTATGAGCCAGGAATCGCTGGAGTCCCTCGCTAAGTTTGACGATTCTATGCAACGGCTCAAGTCCGGCGGCGAAGCGGCCAAGAACGTCCTCGGTATGGTGCTCCTGCCACAGCTTCAGATTCTCGCCGATGACGGTGTAAGCCTGCTGGGTGATTTCACCCGGGGTCTGAATGAGGCCAACGGCGACTGGACGAAGATCAGCGAGGTAATCGGCAATACAGTGGGCGGTCTGGTAAACATGATCATGGAGCAGCTCCCGCAGATTATCGAGCTGGCAATGAGCATCGTATCCAGCATCGGCGGGGCTATCGTGGACAATCTCCCCATGTTGGTAGACGCAGCGTCACAGATTGTCATGACCCTGCTTCAAGGGCTGATTTCTGCTTTACCCGGTATCACGGAGGGCGCTCTCCAGCTTGTTCTGGCATTAGTGAACGGCATCATCGCCAATCTTCCCGCCATCGTGGAAGCGGCGGTGCAAATGATTGCGACGCTGGTCAACGGCATCGCGCAGGCGCTGCCCGAACTTATTCCGGCTGCCGTGTCTGCCGTAACTCAGATCGTGACTGCTCTCATCGAAAACCTGCCTCTGCTCCTTGACGCGGCACTCCAGCTGGTGCTCGGTCTGGCGCAGGGCATCGTCGACGCAATCCCGGTTCTGATTGAGTCTCTGCCAGCCGTCATCGATGCGCTGATCCAGTTTGTCACCGATGCTATTCCGCAGATTGTCGCGGTCATTCCGGAGATTGTTCAGGCACTGGTCACGGTGATCACCGAGAATATACCCCAAATCGTACAGGCGGGTGTTGCGCTTTTCGTATCCCTCATTCAGGCGCTTCCCACTATCATCACGCAGATATTGGAAGCTGTGCCGCAGATCATCGACGGAATCGTTGGCGCTGTGCTGGACGCACTGCCGCAGATCGTGCAGGCAGGCATTGACTTGCTGACCGCTCTGGTGGAGGCACTGCCCGAAATCATTGACGCGATTGTAGAGGCTATACCAAAAATCATCGACAGTATCCTGACCGCTGTATTTGAAGCGATACCACTAATCGTCGATGCGGGTATCAAACTTTTTATCGCCCTCATTGATAACCTGCCCATGATCATTTCTACCATCGTGGCGGCGATCCCGAAAATCATCACTTCGCTGGTAAATGCCATTCTCGGGAACATTGACAAGATTATTCTCGCAGGTGTGCAGCTGCTGGTGGCTCTGATTGCAAACCTTCCGACGATCATCGTGGAGGTCGTAAAGGCCATCCCTCAGATCATCGTTGCCATCGTTAAGGCAATTGTGAAAAGTGTACCCGAGTTGGCCAAGGCTGGACTTGAACTGATCAAGGGATTGTGGAAAGGAATCAACGACGCGGCCGCATGGCTGTGGGAGAAAATATCCGGCTTCTTTGGGGACGTGATGAGCAAGATCAAGAAGTTCTTCGGCATCAATTCTCCGTCCACTGTATTTGCTGGACTCGGTGAAAATATGGGCCTCGGTATCGGCGTGGGCTTTGAGCGGGCTATGGAACGCGTCGGCGAAGATATGAAGAACGCTATTCCTACAGACTTCGATGTGGATGCCGGGCTCAACTTATCCGGCTCCCTTGCACGGGACGCTAGAGGCTTGAGCGCAAACGGCACTACCATTAACCAGAGCATTTCCGTGGTCACGCCAAAGGCGCTGTCTGAAAAGGAACTGGTGCGGGAATTCAAGAATCTCTCACGCAAGCTGGCACTGGAATATTAAAGGAGGGACGGCTATGGAACTAACCTATATCAATGCGAATGGCAAAAGCATTACGCTCAAACAGGGCCGCCCGTATTTTCTTAAGAAGATAGACGGCATAGGCGACATACGCCAGACCGTCAACACTTTCAAAGCGCCGGATCAGGACGGTGCTTTTTATATATCCTCTACGCTGGATATGCGCAATATTACGTTGGAAGGCACAGTCATAGCGGACACGCCTGATGAAGCCTATGCGCAAAGGCACCACTTTCTTCAAATTTTCAGTCCCAAGGTGAGTGGAACGCTTCTGTACCGGGAGCGGCAAATTACCTGTGTTGTAGAGGAGGCAGGCTTTACGATTTCCACGCGGCAGCGGATACCCAGCTTCTTTGTCAGTCTGCTCTGCCCGTCGCCCTTCTTTGAGACACAGGATGAAGTGCGTGAAGAACTGGCGTCCTGGATACCGCTGTTCGAATTTGAACTGGAGCTGCCCGAAAGCGGCATGGAATTCGGAATGCGCCAGCCGAGCCAGATCATCACGGTAGACAACATCGGCGACGTTTCCTGTGGCTGTGAAATTGTTTTTCGGGCTCTGGGAACGGTGACGAATCCTGAACTGCTGAACATGGACACCGGGGAGTACATCCGTCTCCTTACGACGATGAACACCGGAGATGAACTCAGGGTATACACCCATTTCGCCGGCAAACGTGTCGTCAGCGTCAACGGCACAACAGTGACAAACGCTTTCTCACTATTGGATACCGGTTCGGCGTTCTTTCAGCTTGCCGCCGGAGTTAATACTCTGCGCTACGACGCTTCAGTCAATATGGAGCTGCTGGAGGTCAGCATATATTACCGTCCGCAGTTTTTGGGGGTGTGAGTATGGAACTGTATATTTACAATCAAAACCGGGAGCTTACAGGTATCGTGGAATCCTTTGAATACCTGCGATGGACGAGACGTTATTCACAGTGCGGCTCCTTTGAACTGAAAGCCATCGCGACGCCGGAAAACACCGCACTTCTACAAGAAGGAAACTTCATCTGGAAGAACGACGATGAGGAAGCCGGAATCATTGAGCATCTCGAAATGGCTCAGGCGGAGAAAGAAATTATTACGGCAAGCGGCCGCTTTGCTACCTCATTACTCTCCCGCCGTATTTTATGGCAAACCGAGGTACTATCCGGAGATCTCGCCGACTGCGTTGAGCAGCTAATAAATCATAACCTAATCAGCCCCTCTGACGCGGCAAGGAAAATCGATGGCATCGTCTTCTCGTCTCCGAACCTTAGCGTGCCCGTCAGTACTCAGATATCGTACCGAAACCTGATGGATACAGTAACAGAACTATGCACTGCATCGGATATTGGAATTAAAACCGTATTTACCCCGGCTACACGTATCTTTACCGTAACGCTGTATAAGGGCGCTGATTCTCAGGCAGTGTTCTCCAAGGAATATGAGAATCTGACGGAACAGAGCTATACCGAGAGCGCGGCGGATTACGCCAATACTGCTCTCATCGGCGGCGAAGGTGAAGGAGAAAGCCGAACATTTGCCGCCATTACAAGCGGCTCCGGCGAGACCCGGCACGAAATATTTGTGGACGCCAAAGACCTGCAGGAAGCAGACTTCGGTACAGGTTATAATGATGCACTGATTTTTCGGGGACAGAGTAAGCTGAGCGAACAGGGAATCCGTTATTCGTTCGACACATCGGTGAACCCTCACGGCAACTTAACCTACAAGATTGATTTCGACCTTGGACAGACCGTCAAAGTTATCTCCAAGGCATGGGGCGTATCGATGACGACGCGTATCACCGAAGTTGAAGAAACCTATGACGCAGACGGTTTGAACATCAGCGTTGTATTCGGAAAGGCTGAGCTTACAATCGCGCAGAAGATCCGTTCCGACATGAGCGAGGTCAAAACGGCGCTATCGGCTCCGACCGGCATAGCTCAGGTGGCGGAAGCGCTGGACACAGTGGCTGGAACACTGGGAGATCTGTCGGAGGTGGACCCAGATATTCAAGGAGAAACCTTTACAGATACAGTGAACAACCTATTTGGAAAACTTCCCGCGCTTGAAATAACTGTGGGTGCGGGTACTATTTCGGCGGGCCAGTACGCCCTGCACAACATGGCAGCAGGAGATGCCTTTTATTTTACTTCGTGGAGCGGCAACAAATTCAGCGACCAGCCGAGTGACGACGGGCATGTTTTTCTGGTTAAGCACAATGGTGACAATACAGGAACGGGTTACCAGAGAGCAATGGGCTTCTTTATATCCCGAAATACCATGACGTTTTATGTAATTTCTCTTTTCGTATACAACAATCCGTCGGGCACGGCGAACTGGCTAGGCTTCCCGCTCGGCGCGCTTACAGACATAGCTGCTGCAGTTCGGGGGAGCACATTTGCTGCCAGCATTAACAATGTCTATAACGCGCCGGTGTCAGGGACGAGGATTGCAAACGGTGGTGTCACTACTGCAAAGATGGCTCAGGAAGCTGATACATCCCTCACTTACTCGCTTGGTAGCGGCGTGACCATGGGCTATAATATGTCATTTGTGAATAAGGGCGTTGTTTCAATCGGAATGCAGATTAATGTGGGTTCTTCAGGGGTTGCCTCTGGCGGCACGATTTTAACAATCACGAACGCGAACTTTTACCCCTATTCGACGGTTCGCTCGGTAGCGACTGCGGTGGGTGGCAACGGTACCAATATGCCGATTACAATCAACGCGAGCGGCGTGGTGGCGAATGCCGCTGCGTCCACTCTGCCTACGGGCTATTACCTAATATCCTGCTCTTACGCGAGGGCTTAACGGGAGGAAATCAACATGGAGAAAAGCGGATTTTTCAACTCATCGGATGGAGACAGAATTTATGACGCGGCGGACTTCGCGTCGTATTTCGGAAGCCTTGTCTCGAACGGTGTATTTTACACGGCGGCTACAAATCTTCAGGTGTCTCCGGGAAGCGGGTTGGCGGTGAGCGTAGCGGCTGGAAGTGCGTGGATTAATGGGTATCGGTATGAAAATACAGACACCTTAAATATACCTCTCACCACAGCAAACGGAAGCAATCCCCGAATTGACCGGGTCGTGGTTCGTTTAAGCAAGGTCAGCCGGAATATGCAGCTTGCTGTCGTCGTTGGTACACCCGCTGCTACACCGTCAGCTCCGGCACTGACAAGGACCAGCGATGTCTATGAACTTGGTATCGCAGATGTGCTAATACCGGCTGCTGCCACGTCGATCGCCGCGAATAATATTACCGATACCAGACTGAACACCAGCCTTTGCGGGTTGGTCAATTCTCTTGTAACAGCAGTCTATGAATAAGGAGGCGAATGATAATGGCAGATATTAATGGTGTATCTTTACAGGCGGGTTCAAGCCCAACCGTACATTACACTATAACCTATTCTAAAAGCCGGCCGAACAACAGCCAGATGACCTACAACTTCACCATCTCAGCTGCGCTGGGTTCCTCCGGCTCATACATTCACAGCGGTTACGCTCTGCTCTGTACTATGACCGTAAACGGCTCATCCGCACAAGTGCGAATCAAGGCGGCGGACGGAGACGACTGGGACGGGACCGCTCCGAGGCTAAGGTATGTTACAGTTACCTGTGCTTCCACAACTGGAAATACCACACAGGGTGTGCGCTTTCAGGTGGTGTCGGACGGAAGGCTGACGCTTTCTTCCGGTGTAATTGACAACTCAAGCTATACGGTGTTAAGTTCAGCACTCCTTACCACAGCATGCAGTGCGCCGACTTCCTGTTCGGTAAGCCCAATACTTTCGGAAGGTGGGGTTACACTTTCATGGAGCGGAGCGTCGGGCGGTATAAGCAATGCAATTTCCAGTTATGAGATTCAGTACAGCGATTCAACAGATAATTCTACATGGGGAGCATGGACGGCGCTTGCCACTGTGGACACCACAGCAACGAGCGGCAGTGTGGCTACATCTCCTCCTTCCACAAGAGGCAATTACCGTAGATTCCAAGTACGGACACGCGGAACGGCAGGAGCAAGCTACTACTCCGGATGGAAAGTATCCACGAACTCCGTCCGCAGAAATACCGCTCCAAAACCGGCGACTTCAGCCATTGCTTCTCCTGCAGTATACAGTAACGAGATAATCACGCTGACCTGGAGCGGTGCATCAGGAGGAACCAGTGCAATAAAGGGCTACCAGATCGCCAGGCGCACCTCAACAGACAACAGCACCTGGAGCACGTGGAGTGTGCTGGCCACGCTGACATTGTCGGCCAGCGGGGGCAGCTATAATCCGGCTGTATCGAGCACGCCGGGAACGTATACTCAATTCGGCATTTGGACGATAGATACGTTTGACGTTTATTCAGTGGAGATAATCAGCAACAGTATCTACTGCGACGTCACAGCCTGCGGAGCGCCAACCGTCTGCTCGGTGAGTGCGGCACTGGCTGAAGGAAACGTTACCCTCTCGTGGAGCGGCGCGTCCGATGGCGCAGGCAATGCTATCACGTCTTATGAAATACATTATAGGGACTCGTCCGACAACAGCAGCTGGGGAGATTGGACAGCGTTGATGACGGTAAACACCACCGCGACAAGCAATAGCGTCAGCGTCAGTCCTCCTGCCACAAGGGGCAATTACCGTCAGTTCAGAGTGCGAACACAAGGTGCCGCCGGTGAAAGTTACTATTCCAATTGGACAGTGTCCAGCAATACTGTTCGCAAAAACACACTGCCAACGCCTCCGGTATCCTTTACTGCCACGCCCGCGATCTATGAAGGAAGCACCGTAACTCTTGCGTGGAGCGGAGCAGTGCCGGGAACCAGTGCTATCAAACAGTATGTAATTCAGCGGGCCACCTCCACGGACGGAACAAACTGGTCAGCATACGAAGCACTGACTACCGTTGTATCAAGTGCCACCTCGGGGACGTATTCAGCGAATGCCTCTCAGATAATCGGAACATATACCCGCTACCGAATCAGCGTAACCGATACCTTAGACGCTGTTTCTTCTTATGTAGTCAGTGGAACAGTGAAGAAAAATAGCCCTCCGACTGCTCCCGTTATCGTCTGTCCGATATCCGGCAGTTCCATCTACAACTCCACTCCGCGCTTTATGATTACAACAGGCATCGAGCCGGACGGACAGTCACAGATTGTTGAAGTGAAAATCGATGCGGGTGCTTGGATCAACAGCATAGATAATCCAGAGAGGTTTTCCACGAGCGGCTATCTCGGCAACGGTGCTAAAACGATATATCAAGCAGAAACTTTGGAAGCTGGAAACCACACAATTACCATCCGCTGCCTTGATAGTGATATCGAGTCAGCAAGTCCTGCGGTTGTGCGGACTTTTACAGTACTGCCGACACCATTTGAGACAATCACCGCGAACGAAACTCATGTGAAGGCAGCGCATATCAAGACGTTCCGAATTGCTGTAAACATCGTGCGGAGTTATTACGGTCTATCCCCCGCAATTTGGAATGAGGACATTGCCGCCGGAAAAACCACGGTCAAAAACTGGCCATTCCATATTACGGAGCTTCGAAAAGCCATCGAGCCCGTCATTACTGTAGTCAACGGTTTCGATTCCTCATCGGTCTTTGATGTCCCGCCTGTAACATGGCTGTCCATTGGAACCGGCCGACCCAAAGCTGCGGTCATGAACCAGCTGCGGGAACTGCTCCTGTCCCTGTAGCCAGATATATGTTTCAGCGTTCTCGCTGTGGCGGGAGCGCTTTTTATATACCAAAATTCACATATGGAGGTTTTGTAAAGTTTGAAACAAAATCTTGAAGCGCAGTAAAAAAGGGCAAGACAAAACAGACCGTCTACAAGGCGGTCAAAAAGGAGAAACAGCGAATTAAGAAGAAACTGGAATAAGAATAGATTCGGTGAGAATATAACCCATACGAGTTAACAAAGAGACGGCTTGCTCTTGTGAGATTTGTCGAGAAATCGGCAGGTGGTCAGCAACAGAATACAGAGATGGATTGTAAGCCTCGCCTTTTTTCAGTATCTGGTAGATTGCCGTTAACAATCTGCGAGCGATGGCGATTGTTGCTTTCTTTCCGCCGCGACGCTTTTTCAAAGCCTGATGTTTTCCGCGCACTTCGGGATATTTTTCGCTGCGGCTT
Source organism: Bacillota bacterium LX-D (assembly GCA_031628995.1). Taxonomy (NCBI): domain Bacteria; kingdom Bacillati; phylum Bacillota; species Bacillota bacterium LX-D. The sequence goes on from JAVLUO010000001.1 coordinate 58,019, forward strand.
GACGCAAGAGCAATCTGTACCAAGAGCGGCTTGATATAAGCGCCGGATTTTCCAATTCGTGTTGTTTTCTTCTTACCTGCACTCTCGTTGTTTTGAGGCGTAAGGCCCGCCCAAGAACAGAGGTGTTTGGATGTTTCGAAGACAGACATGTCGGCACCTATTTCTGCAAGAATACGGATAGCGGTAAAAGCATCGTTTATGCCAGGAACGGTCAAGAGAAGCTCAATTTGCGGAATGTACTTTTCCGCAATACTTAGAATCAAAGATTCCAAATCTGCCTTGTGTCTTTCAAGAGAATCCATATGGTTACGGATAATTTTGAGTTTCTCGGCTTGTTCCGGTTCAAATCTACCGTCCACAGCTTCTTGAATCTGAGCGATGGGTGTCTTGCAACGACCGTCAACGAAGGGTGTAACATCAAAGCTTTCTCCTGGATGCTCCAACAATTGAGTGGTGATGGCGGATGCGCTCTTCCCGAACACATTACTAAACACGTCATCGAGTTTGAAGTTGGAGACGGTAAGGCAATTTTGCGCTCTGTTCTTTTCTCCCGTCATATAGGCGGTGAGTTTACACCAGTAGCGGCAAAGGTCTCTGAGTTGACGGATATCTTTCGGAGGGATAAAGCTCCCGCGAACAAGATCATGCTTGAAAAGGTCTGCAATCCATTGAGCATCCTTTTTGTCTGTTTTCTTGCCCTTTATGGCTTTGACAAACTTGGGATGGCTGACTACGAGATTGCATGAGACCTCCAAGATATTGTGAACTGGGAACCAATACTTTCCCGTGGATTCCATACAGACGTCCCGGCAATCATTGAATGAGAGCCAATCACGAAGCAAACGCAGACCTCCCGAGTAAGTGGAGAAACGGCGTGATTGGTATTGCGTTACTCCCTGAATATTAGTAGATGCAATACAGGCGATTACAAAATCCCTGTGAACGTCCATTCCGCAGCAGATTGGATATACAATTTTGAGTTTTCCCATAGCAACACCTCACAAGGTAATTTTAAGGGCAGTCAGGGACTGGACATTCTGCTAAAAACGAGTTGCGTTTTTACAAAGATAAGTTTACAGGCTTAAAGTCCTACTCATTGGTGCTTGAAAGAATGTCCGACAACCTATAATGAAGCGCAGTTACAGCAAGCTGCACCGCACCTACCTCCTCGTGTTCTGTAGTTTAACTGCACTCATAGCGATTTTAACACAAATATTCTAAATTGTTGTGAATGGCACCTTCGTTTCATTCCTCGTTGGTGCCTTTCGCAGAAAGGCATGGTTATAATGAAAGAAGTATGGAACTGGATTCAAGTATTAGTGGCAGCGATAGGCGGCTTTTTCGGCTGGTTTTTCGGTGGCTTTGACGGCTTCCTCTACGCGCTGTTCGTGTTCGTAGTCGTGGACTACATTACCGGCGTCATGTGTGCCATCGCAGACAAAAAGCTGTCCAGCGAGGTCGGCTTTAAGGGCATCTGCAAGAAGGTGCTGATTTTCGCAATGGTGGGCGTCGGGCATATCATGGACATCTATCTCATCGGAAACGGCGAGGTTCTTCGTACCGCCGTTATCTTTTTCTACTGCTCCAATGAGGGCGTGTCCATGCTGGAGAACGCGGCGCACCTGGGATTACCTATCCCCGACAAGCTCAAGGCAGCTTTGGAACAGCTTCACGGGCGGAGCGACGATTCAACAAAGCCGGGTGATGGTGCATGATTGATCTTAAAAAGTCCGCGACGGTGTTCATCGGTCGGCGTGGCGAGAACCATTTCCGCAAGCTGGAGTTTGATGTCTCCAGTCTGCTCGGCGACGAATATCCCGGCAAGACGTTGACCGCAATATACAAACGGCCGGACGGCGTCGCTTATCCCGTAGTTACAAGCTACTCAGACGGCGTGCTGACCTGGTCACCCGGTTCAACAGAAACCGAAATTGTCGGCGTGGGGCAACTGGAAATCAGGGTTACCCATGAAGATGTAGTCGGGAAAAGCGTGCGAGTGCTCACCATCGTGGAGGAGGCTCTTTCGGACGGTATTGCCGAACCGCCGGAGCCTCCCGCACAGGAATGGTTGAATCAGGTGCTTTCTGCCCTTGCGGCAATCGATGTGAACGACGCTTACGCGCTGCTCAATCTCACCTACAACCTGTTAAATGATAACTACACCTTGCTTGGCACTATGCACGGACTGCTAAGCGACAATTACACGTTGCTCAATACCACACACGAGCTACTAAATGACAGCCATTCACTTCTCGATACTACGCACAGCGAAATGTTGAGCATGCGCGACAAGCTGTACACCCGAACGGGGATTATCCTCAACCATCTGCACCCGGTCGAAACAGCCTCGGCACCGGACATGGCGAGCCGAAGAGCGTCCATCACCTTTAACGGGATCTCGGCGGGCAGCAACATGGTATTGGACAGCGTAACTTATACGTTTGTTACCTCTTTGGGCAGTCCTGCGGCAAATACCGTTCAGGTGCTGATTCAGAGCAATCTCAGCAGTACCGTGAAAAAGCTGGCCGAAGCCATACGGGGTGTCCAGGAAGCGGCGAACATTGCCTACGGCAGCGGAACAAATCCGCATCCTACCTGTACGGGATACTGGACTAAACAGCGGTTTTCTGTGGGGGACATATCCATTGCCCCCGGAGAAAGTCTGTTCTTGTTGGAAAAGTCCGAGGATACCAACACTGTCCTGACGCTGACCTCCACCGCCGCATCAACCATCAATGCTTTCACCCGTATGCCGCACCTGCGGTATGTCTTGTCGGGGAATACCACCGGATCGGGTGGCACAAACAGCGTCAGAGGTCCTCTACACACGATCCTGCCCATCGGGAGCGTTGTAATCGGCGGTCAAGGTGACCCTCTTATCCCGGTGCCATATGACTGCCACCTAGTCACTATCTGCCGCCAATCAGATACCACCGAAAAGGAACTGGACATTTATATTTCAAACGACGAGCAGACATTTACTCGTATCTCAAGGAGCACGCCTATTGGTTCGGACAGCTCCGCAGAGGCCCAGCACGTTCAGATCGCCATGCGGCAAAGCCGTGTGCCTGCCGGTTACGGACTGTATATCCGCATCGGGAGCAATGGCACATCAGCATCTGCTTACTGCGACTTGAAGTTTACCTATCATCTATACCCAGCCGCACTTGCGGTTGATAATTAATTTGAACTGTGAGGTGCTTTTTATGAACCTGCATAAACTTATTCTGACTAACAATGCCTGCTACAAGGCAGGCCGGACCATTATCCCCAAAGGAATCATGGTTCACTCAACCGGAGCCAATAACCCGAATCTGAAACGTTACGTCGGACCAGATGACGGACTGCTGGGTAAAAACCAGTACGGCAACCATTGGAACCAGAACACACCGGACGGTCGGCAGGTCTGTGTCCATGCCTTTATCGGCAAGCTGGCGGATGGTTCCATTGCCACATATCAGACCCTGTCGTGGAATATGCGCGGCTGGCACTGTGGCAGCGGTTTTAAGGGTTCCGGCAACGACACGCATATATCATTTGAGATCTGTGAGGATAGCTTAACTGATGCGGCTTATTTTAATAAAGTATACACAGAGGCAGTCGAACTTTGCGTATATCTCTGCAAGCAGTATGGACTGACAGAAAAGGACATCATTTGCCATAGTGAGGGTTATAAGCTGGGGATTGCCAGCAACCACGGCGATGTAATGCACTGGTTTCCCAAGCACGGTAAATCGATGGATACTTTTCGTGCTGATGTAAAGGCTGGGCTGATGGCGACGGAAGCACCCGCTCCCGTAACATCGACTGCGCCGAAAAAATACTACCGTGTGCAGGTCGGTGCATATTCCGTCAAGGCAAACGCAGACGCTATGCTTGCAAAGCTTAAGGCGGCTGGCTTCACCGATGCCTTCATCAAATATAGCGAATAACACACATGATGATGCCGATTGAGGATTCTGTCCTTTAATCGGCATTATTTTTTTACTTATTTTTCGTCAAAACGGCTCTCTCACCTCCAGTGGGTAGTGAGAACAGAGATTCTCAGACTGGAGGAGAAATACATGGCTAATGTTACAGGTGCAATACCAGAAATCAATTATGAAAAGAAACCTGTTCCACAGGAACAATTGCAGCGTGAGGTTGATTATGTAAGAGCACAGCGGATACTCAATTCCATGCTTCAAAATGGACTTATATCCTTGTCGGAATTCAACAAGATAACCGAATTGAACCGCAAAACTTTCTCACCATTTTGGGCTGAGATTATGCCTTGAAATCGTTGATAATACCTGGTTTCAGAGGTAATATGACACACTGACCAAGGAGGTGATAATTTGAAAAAGGTAACGAAAATAGCTCAAAACACAACTGATTTAACTGAGCAGGCCAAGCTGCGTGTTGCGGCCTACTGCCGTGTTTCTACAGACAGCGATGAGCAGCTCGAAAGTCTGGACACTCAAATAAAGCACTACGAATCCTACATCAATGCAAATCCTGAATGGGAGTTCGCCGGAATTTATTATGACGAAGGTATCACCGGTACAAAAAAGGAAAAGCGGCCTGAGCTGCTCCGAATGATTGCTGACTGTGAAAACAGAAAAATCGACCTCATCGTAACGAAGTCTATCAGCAGGTTTGCCCGAAACACAACAGACTGCCTGGAACTGGTGAGGAAGCTGCTTGACCTTGGTGTTTTCATTTACTTCGAGAAAGAAAATATCAACACGGGGTCAATGGAAAGCGAACTCATGCTGTCAATCCTGTCTGGACTGGCCGAAAATGAGTCGTTCTCCATTGCTGAAAATAACAAATGGGCGATAAAGCGCAGATTTCAGAATGGCACCTATAAAATTTCCTATCCACCTTACGGCTACGACAATGTGGACGGAGAAATGGTTGTTAACAAGTCTCAGGCAAAAATTGTCCGTCTTATCTTTTCTGAGATTTTGGCCGGTAAAGGTACAAACAAAATTGCTGACGACCTAAACAGACGAAAGATACCGACTAAAAAAGGCGGTCGCTGGACTTCTACAACGATACTCGGGATGGTCGGTAACGAAAAATATACTGGCGATGTCATTTTTCAAAAGACTTATACTGACGAGCACTTCAACCGCCATAACAACCATGGTGAAAAAGATCAATATCTGATTCAGAATCATCACGAGGCGATTATCAGCCATGAGGAGTTTGAAGCCGCTCAGGATATTATCGAGCAGCGCGGCAAAGAAAAACGGCTGGAGAAGCAAAGTAAGAAATATCAAAACCGTTATCCCTTTTCAGGCAAAATAATCTGCGGTCAGTGCGGCGGAACCTTTAAAAGAAGGACTCATACGAGTGGCAAGCATCCATACGCATGGTGCTGCTTCACTCATATAACAGACATCAGGAAATGCTCAATGAAATACATTCCGGAGTGCGACTTTGAATATGCGTTTGTCACCATGATGAACAAGCTCATATTCGGGCATGAGATTGTCCTGAAGCCTTTACTCATCAGCCTGCGCGGAATGGATTCCGATGAAACCATGGAAAACATTCGCACGATTGACAAGAAGCTTGAAGAAAACGAAAAACAGCGGAATGTGCTTGTGGGTCTGATGACCAAAGGTTATCTTGAGCCTGCTGTTTACAATAAGAGCAACAATGAGCTGCTACAGGAGGCAGAACGGCTACGCCGTCAAAAGGAATCCATAACGCGATTCCTGAATAATGACTTTCAGAACCTAAGCGAGGTCAGCGCTCTGCTGCAGTATGCTTCCAAGGCATCGATGCTGACAAGCTTTGACGGTGAACTGTTTAACCGCTTTGTAGATCGGATTCATGTATATTCTCGGACTGAACTTGGCTTCGAGTTAAAATGCGGAATTACACTAAAAGAAAGGCTGGTGAGGTAAATGAGTCACACACCATTCGGCTACCAGATTGAGAATGGAAAAGCCGTAATTGATGAAAAAGAGGCAGAACAGATAAAAGTATTATTTCAATCTTATCTGAGCGGCGATTCATTGTCAACAGCCGCCAAGGAAGCTGGTATTAACGGCTTCCATTCTGGCATCGGCAGGATTCTCCGCAACAAACGATATCTCGGTGATGAGTTTTATCCGTCTATTATTGACAAAGATACTTTTAACACTGCCGAAGCAGAGCGAATTATACGGTCGGAAAGGCTCGGCCGTAATCGAAAGCCAAAGCAAAAAAAAGAGGCCGTCTATCCTATCACCTTCCGTATGAAGGAAGGTAAAGAGGAATTCGACGACCCATTCGCGCAGGCGGAATACGCATACAGTTTAATTGAAACGGAGGTGAACAAGAATGGCAGCAAGTAAAAGCGTCACTGTGATTCCGGCAAGGAAGCACGCGCTCAAAAGCCAAGACGAAGAAAAGCCAAAGCTCCGCGTTGCCGCATACTGCCGTGTATCCACGGATAGCGACGAGCAGGCCACCAGTTATGAAACACAGATTGAACATTACACCGCCTACATACAAGGGCACCCAGACTGGGTTCTGGCAGGTATTTTCGCGGATGACGGCATCTCGGGTACCAACACCAAGAAGCGTGAAGAGTTCAACCGTATGATAGACGAGTGCATGGCCGGCAACATCGAAATGATTATCACAAAGTCCATCAGCCGATTTGCCAGAAACACGCTGGACTGCCTGAAATATATCCGCCAGCTGAAGGACAAAAACATTCCGGTCTATTTTGAAAAAGAAAATATCAACACCATGGATTCCAAGGGCGAGGTTATGCTCACGATTATGGCGTCCCTCGCTCAGCAGGAAAGCCAGTCCTTAAGTCAGAACGTGAAGCTGGGCCTGCAATATCGCTACCAGCAGGGCGAAATCCAAGTCAACTGCGCACGATTCCTCGGATATACCAAGGATGAGAATAAGCGGCTGGTGGTTGTGCCGGAAGAGGCTGAAATCGTAAAACGCATCTACCGGGAATACCTTGAAGGTGCCAGTATGCTAAAGATTGTCCGTGGGTTAGAAGCCGACGGTATTTTGAACGGAGCAGGCAATGAACGCTGGCATACCAGCAACATTAACAACATTCTGCGGAATGAAAAGTACACCGGTGATGCTCTTCTGCAGAAAACCTACACAGTCGATTTTCTTACAAAAAAGCGGGTCAAGAACAACGGCATCGTTCCGCAGTACTATGTAGAAAACAGCCATGAAGCCATCATCCCGCGTGAAGTTTTCATGCAGGTGCAGGAGGAGCTTATCCGCCGCCGGATTGTCCACACCAGCCCGAGCGGAAAGAAAAGGACCTTCAGCAGCAATCACGCTTTTTCTCAGATAGTTATCTGCGGCAAATGTGGCGAGGTTTTTCGCAGGGTGCATTGGAACAACCGAGGCAAAAAATCTATCGTCTGGCGCTGTGCCAGCAGACTTGAGAACACCGGTCTTTTCTGCGATGCACGCACGGCATCGGAAAGCCAAATCGAGCAGGTTATAGTCAAAGCCATAAACCAGACTCTTTGCGACAAGGACAGTTTTCTCACTACTCTGCGGGACAACATTGCTGCTGTGATAAGCCGTGAAAGCGACAAGGCTATGGCGGATATCGATAAGCGGCTGGAAGAACTGCAAACGGAGCTTCTGAAGCTGGCCACCTCCAATGCGGATTATGAGAAAGTCGGTGACGAAATACACCGTTTGCGCGACCAGAAGCAGAAGCTGCTCCTTGAAAACGCCAACCGTGATGAACTTAAAAAGCGTATGGCTGATATGAGCACTTTCCTCAAGAAGCAATCTACCGCTCTTGCCGAATATGATGAGCAGCTTGTCCGGCGGCTGATTGAAAAAATCACCGTCTACGAGGACAAATTCACTGTGGGGTTCAAGTCAGGCGTGACGGTGGATGTGGAAGAATAATCGCACCAAAGTAAAGACTCCTCAGAACTGGAACAAACCCGGTGATGGGGAGTCTTGTTTGATTTTCAACTATTTCTTCGGTTTGAACATGGCACTATAGGCTTTAACCGCCTCATCCTTCATAAGCCATCCAAACTTTCTTAGAAACTCCAACTTCTGTTCATCTGTGGCCCATTCCTGTAATGTGTGTAGTACTCCTTCAAAGCGCTCATTCTCTTTACCGTTAAAAAACTTACCTCCGGGGCCTTGCTTAAACATTGCTGGTACACCATTTTTAATAGCCTTCCAGACTGTTGATCCTCCTGTAGTAGTCAGGTCATCACCAACAAATCCGTCTAACGCTCCTGATGCTAATTTTTTTAATAAGTTCTTTTCTTCACTTGTAAATGCCATATTTAGTCCTCCCACTCGTCAACGCTAATATCCTCTGAATCGTAAGCGCCCATTGGATATTCTCGAATCCAGCCTTCGATTTGAATCACCGTACCGCAATCTGGACACTCATAGCTATCTTCAGAATTGAAGCTATACACTGTATCTGGCCCCATACCATTTTCCTTTTCATCGCTACTCTGGTCATACATGTAGTCTTCCAAATCAACTTCATATTCTGCACCACAGTGAGGGCAACATATACTACGAATAAGCGACACAGGTCGGTAACCATACATATCTTCGATATCGATAAATTCTTCTCCTGCAGCCTCTTTCTTAGTAATCACATTCCAGTAACGTTCGGTTTCGAATGTCTCGAATTCTGCTTTATCATCAAGCAGTTCTGAAAGCAATTCTAACGAATTACGCTTTCTTGCAATTTCTGCCTCAATATTATTCTTGCGAGAAAGAATCGCTTCCTCCAAAGTACACTCACCGTCCTGCATTTTTCTTATGTCACTGCAGGTAAGTCCTGATTTGGTCAGTACAACGATAAGTCTTAGATTTTCAAAATCTGTTTCTGTGTAGTCTGTACTTCTGTTTCCAGATGGCGGATTTTCCGGAAAGAAGATGCCCTCTCTCTTAAATAGCTTGATTCTGTCGGCATCGATACCAAGTTTTTCTTGAATTTCTTTTGGTCTCATTGAACTTCGACCTCCTTTCAGGACTCATTCTAACAAGTGGGGACTTTATCCCCGTCAAGCATTTTTTTAAAAAAATAATAAAAAATTTCTTTATTTCTTTACTCAAAAACATCCCCAATTCTTTACTATTTTTCGTTCCATTTTATCCATAATAATATTCTACATCATAAATTAACAGATACTTACGCGCTTTTAATGATTTATACCAACATCCAACCTGACCATACAACCTCAAAAAAATCCGAAAAAACATCTAAATCGTCCACTCGCGAGGGCTGACATCTAACCTGTACACTCACCGAGCACTGACATCTAACCTGACCACTTAACTATTAAATACGGCCATTATGGACTTGTTTCCGTAAAGCGAAAAAATCACGTTTTTATAAAATGGGTTTCATACCCATATGTGCGGAAAGCCTTGATAAAAAAGGGTTTTCTCATATTTACTTTTCACTTCTTGACATTAATACTACGCACTCAACATGCCCCGTTTGCGGGAACATGTCCACAGGCTGGACTTCTTTCGTACTGTAGCCTAGCTTGTCTAATAGGCCTAGGTCTCGGGCCAGGGTACCTGGGTCGCAGGAGACGTAAATTATCTGTTCTGGTTTAAGAACTGCTGCTGTTTCTAAAACTGTTTTGTCGCAGCCTTGGCGAGGGGGGTCTAGCACTATGACATTTGGGTTTATGCCTTTGTCTTTTAGCATAGGCAACACCTCTTCTACTTTCCCTGCTAAAAACTCAACATTTGCAATGCCGTTTAACAGAGCATTTTCTTTGGCATCCTCAATTGCCTCTTCAATTTCTTCGATGGCATAAACACCTTTACCCTGTTGGGCTAAAAGTAGAGACAGCACTCCTACGCCGCAGTATAAATCAAATACTGCCTCCTTACCTTTTAGAGCAGCATAATCCAGGACTTTCCTGTATAAAACCTCCGTCTGCCTTGGGTTAACCTGTAAAAAAGCAGCTGGTGAAAGCTTTATTTTTAGTCCACATAAATTTTCTTCTAACTGTTCTTCACCGCCTAAAAGGATAAACTTATCTCCTAAAATCCTTTTGTCGTTTTTATTAATGTTATGTACAACTGTTACAACATTTTTCATATCCATAAGAAGCTGCTCAGCTAATTTTTTCCCTAGTGGAAAAGCTTCATTTGAAGTTACTAAGATAATCATCATCTTCCCAGTAGCAAAACTTCTTTTGATAATCACATGTTTTAGATTATTTTTATCATCTATACCATAAGTGACTTTAAGGCCCGCTTTTACAAATAAATCCTCCAAATATTTAATAACTTCCATAAATTCTTCCGGCAATAGCTTGCACTGCTCAATTGGAATCAGATCATGGCTGCCTGGCCTGAAGTAGCCTAAACGGATTCTTCCGTCCACCAGCCCAACATGAAGCTGCGCTTTATTCCGATAATACCAGGGTTCTTCCATACCAAGAGTTGGTTTAAGTATAAAACTATCTAATTTTCCTATCCTTTGCAAAGCATCTCTAACCCTCTTGGCCTTTTCTATCAACTGCTGTTCATATATTAGGTGCTGAAGTTGGCAGCCTCCGCAGGCATCGTAGCTAGAACAGTTTGGCTGACTGCGTAGCGGTGATGTTTGTATAATTTGGACAATTTCTCCTTGCCCAAATTTACTTTTAACTTTAGTCAGCTTAATTCTTACCGTTTCACCTGGTAAAGCGCCAGGAATAAATACTGCCAAACCTTCTATTCTCCCTACACCAGCTCCTTCGTGAGAAAGGCCGGTAATTTCCAAAGTATGTATCTCTCCAACCTGTGGCCTCATTGTTTCAGCTCCTTGTAAGTAGTACAAACTCTCTATTATAAGTATTCTGCAATGCAGAAGCACCATATTATCATGTAACGCTAAATGTGTAACTCATATGTGGAAATTCTATAATGTATAAACCATCAAGCTACTGACAAAATAAAAATAAGCAGGCTTAAAATTAAAGGAGGTATTTAATGGATAAAATCCAATTAAGAACCCAGTTTTATGATGAATTTGTTGCCAACCTACAACAAATTCTAGCAACTCCTACTGATCAAGTCCAGAATAATTACCTTGACTTAGGTCAAGTCAAACAAATAAAAAGGGAAGAGTTAGCTCAAGTACCTGACTTACCAAGAAATGACCCATTGGAAATAGTATTTGAACTATTGTCAGCTGAAATTCAAAAAGAACATTTGCAGAAAGTCTCTTTAGGCTTTAACGAGTATTTTAAATCTTATCTTCGCAAGATCAACGAGGAAAATGCAGAAACTCTTACACATCAGTATTTCCAAAAAACAGTCTGTTTGTTTCGTAAAATTTTAGCTATTAACTTCTGTTTTATTCAAGAAATATGGCTTTATTTATGCAGTTGCTTTAAAACTATTGGCTTATTTCTTTTAGAACAAAATTTGATTCAAGGATCTTTACTTTATTGGGACTATATAGCCAAAATTGGTAACATAGCAGCACGCCATAGTTTACACACACAACAATTACAGCGCTCAATGCGCATTTTGGAAGTTCAAGCCAAGGAAGATGGTTATGAGGAATTGGCTGCTACGCTTAATAGTCTACGAATTCATTTGGAAAATTAGGTGAGATGGTGTTTAACTACGAAGAATACAATTTAATCATTCTTTCCTTAGTCGGCGGTTTAATTAGTTTGCTAGGGTCAGTTGGTATTTTTGTCTCTCTAACAGTTCAGCGCAGAGTTGAAAGACTGCAGGAGCTCTTAGAAGAGCTGATTGATTTATCTTATGATAAAGAACACAATATCACTCGTAAAATTTTTCAACTGATTCAAAAGTATCAGATGTATTACATACTCCCTCATGGGCCTAGTAAAACTATTATGCAATACTTGGATTTCACCATGACTTTAGTCACTGTTACCTGGTTAGCATTACTTTTTTTAAGTTTTACCCCTCCCTTTCGAATTATTTCTTTTATTTATTTAATTCCAGTTTTGGGAGGGCTGATTCTAATGGTTTTTTACCGCAAACTCTTGCAAAATGCCATTAATCCTTTAGACAATCAGCTTTTCAACGCAATCATTCCACCACCAGTTAACTTACGCAGCGTGTCATTTTTATCAAGCTATGTAAACGTATCAGTCCATTCTATACTGCAGCAGGCTAGATTAAGTATGGTTCTCCGGCGGATTAAAAGAGAAGATTGTGTGGGTCAAACTTGCTATGATGCAGAAATTGTATTAAAAGAAGAGCTTTCTTTTGATGATTTTTTCTATCTTGTGTCTTTTCCTTTAAATGGATCTAAAGATTCCTGTTTTGTCGCTTATGGTCATTTACAAATTAGTTTTCCTCCAGATCCAGTAACTAGAAAACCTATTCCCATTAATCGCAATGTAAATATTACACTTGGCTGGTGTAACTGGTCCGCATTGCCGAAAGACAAAATCGAAGCAAAACTTTATATTTTTCCCCTTGGTGAAAAACATCCTATTTTGTATCAATTTATATTTTTACCAGAAATGCAATATTATACAGTTGAAACTGACCCATTACCTGTCATTGATCGCAAAATTACTTTTACAGTAACAAAGGACAATGCTCTTAAAATTATTGATGGCGAAAAGGAATTGCCCTGTTTTGATTTAATTGCAGCGGAATTACGACTTGATTCGGGAAGAAAATATTTAGATTATGAAAGCTCAGATATTAGATCTATTGATTGTATAGCCGAAGTTTATATTAAATAATGACACTATTTCTGGACATAATACTAGAGAAAGGAGGAGGTTAAAACAATGACAGTCCCATTCATAGTTCTCACTACAATTATTGTTTTAGCAGCGGCTATCTATCTACTAATTGTTCATAAACCATCTCCCACTTTTCAAAAAAAGCCTTACAAAAGGCCAAAAGGGTATGGTAATGGAGATTTTGAATTTGCCGAAGAGTTAGCGTCTATTTTAATGGATAAAAAGCGAAAATCCTCTACATATTTAAAAAGCAATATTGTTCTCCTAATCAAAGATCCTTACTGGTTATATACTTTTTGGGAAATTAGCCCTAGCGATCAAGAAAGTTTTGACAAGATTAAAAAAGAACATCTGGACTTCTCGATTTCAGACCTTATACTGCGAATCTATAATATCTCTCAAGGCTCAATAAATGCCCCCTATTTCGATTTATTAGTAGAAAATAATCTTTCCGACTATTATATCCGGGTTAATCCTGGGAATAAATACTTTGTGGAAATAGGTTACCAGGTTGAAGGAATTTTCTTTGCCTTAGCTCGCTCTAACCAAGTAACAACACCCGCTTGCAGTATTTCAGCTAATATTGATCCAAACTGGGTTCCCGACAAAGCAGTTTGGCAATCTATACAGGAAACGATAAACCTGCAAGTACCTGGTTCAGAGTACATGCAGACTATTTCCTCAGCAAAACTTACCCCCTAGATTGAAAGGATTGATATTTTTGTCTAAAGGTTACCTGGCTTTCGTTTTGCACGCCCACTTACCTTATGTCAGACATAAAGCAGAAGAATTCTACATCGAGGAAAGATGGTTGTTTGAAGCATTAAATGAAACATATATCCCATTGCTGCAAATCTTAGAAAAATTAAGAGATGAAGAAGTTCCCTATCGTTTAACTATGTCCTTCAGCCCTACCCTAATTTCCATGTTAAACGATCAGTTGCTGCGCACTAAATTTCAGCAGTATTTAGAAACATCTCTTAAATTGGCTCAGAAAGAAATTATTAGAACTAAAGATGCGCCGGATTTTCAACCTTTAGCAAAAATGTATTATGAAAGACTGCAAACCAATTATGCTACTTACGTTGATAAATATAGCCAAGATATATTAAAAGGATTTAAGCTTTTGCAGGAATTGGGTAACTTAGAGATTATAACCAGCTCAGCAACCCATAGTTATTTGCCCCTTTTTAGTTTAAAACCGGAAATTGTTCAAGCACAGCTTGCTGCTGGCATAAGGACTTATGAAAATGTCTTTAACCAGAAGCCTCCAGGGATTTGGCTGCCAGAGTGCGGATTTTTTCCTGAGCTAGATGTTTTTTTGGCTAAAGAGGATCTAGGCTATTTTTTTGTTGAGACCCATGGCCTCTTATTTGCAAATCCCCGGCCCCGTTATGGTACTTATGTGCCCATTCGTTGTCCAGGGGGCGCTGCTGCTTTTGCTCGGGATCATGAATCTTCAGTACAAGTATGGAGTTCAACAGAAGGCTACCCTGGAGACCCTTGGTATCGGGAATTCTACCGTGATATTGGATACGATTTAGATTTAGAATATATTAAAGATTTTATCCATCCAGATGGAATTCGCCTGGATACAGGCTTCAAGTACTACAGAATAACAGGAGAAGGAAATGATAAAAAACTGTACTTAAGAGAACGGGCCCTAGAAAAAGCGCATTATCATGCTAAAGATTTTTTGTATAAAAAAAGACAACAGTTGACGTATCTAACAAATCAAATGGAAGAGGATCCAATTATTGTAGCACCTTACGACGCAGAATTATTTGGCCATTGGTGGTTTGAAGGACCAGAATGGTTAGAACATGTTATAAGACAAGCAGCAGCTCAGGGAATTACTTTAATCACTCCCTCTGAATATTTAGCTGAACATGAAAATTTACAGCCTTCAACTCCTTGCGCTTCTAGTTGGGGCAATGGTGGTTATAATTCCGTTTGGTTAGACAAAACAAATAATTGGATTTATAAAGATTTGTACCAAACAGGAGAAAAAATGATCAACTTAGCAAATATTTTTACCAACCCAACTTCAGTAGAAAAACGTGCTTTAAACCAGGCGGCCAGGGAAATATTACTTAGCCAAAGCAGTGATTGGGCATTTATTATGAAGACAGGTACTATGGTCGATTATGCTAAAAGAAGGACCTTGGAACATTTAGAACGGTTTAGAAAAATATATGATAGCGTTCTTCAGCATCAGATTGATGAAATTTGGCTTAAAAGAATGGAAAAAACGGATAATATTTTTCCGGATATAGACTACCGCATCTTTGCCAGCAATAGCAAGTAAAAAGCAGCCTTCCAGGCTGCTTTAGTTGTTTTCTTAGATTGTTTCATCAATGTTTGCTTTTAATTGGTCTTTAGGCATATAGCCTACCAAACGATTAGCTATTTCACCATCTTTAAATATATAAAGAGTTGGAATACTCATTATACCAAAGCGACTAGCAGTTGAAGGGTTTTCATCCACATTTAATTTGACTACTTTAAGTTTTTGTCCATATTCTTCTGCTACCTGTTCCACAACAGGAGCAATCATTCTGCAGGGTCCGCACCATTCAGCCCAAAAATCAACTAGGACAGGTACCCTGGATGATAATACCTCTTCCTGAAAGTTACTATCAGTGACTTTCGTAATTCCCATTTAAATCCCCACTTTCTTAATAAAATCTGCCTATTTTTGCTTTTATTATACTTATGTTACTATACGCTTGCAATGATTTAGCAAAATATTAGCCTATAACAAAACTTTGTGCATTATCTCATCTAACTGAGATAAGGTACTGCATTCTACCATCCGACAGTATTTCCCTAACAAATAAATAGCACTATACTGATTCCATAAATTCTTCGCAATTGGGTTTAGCCAAAAAACCCCTTTTGTTTTGCGCGCAATTTTTCTTAGCTCCTCTACTGATTCTTCACCAGCCACTGTTTTGGCATCGCTCACAATAATTATTATCTTATTTTTAGTCAGCATTCGATCAAAGTTAACTTGCATTCCGTGTAAGCTTTGGGCTATATTGGTACCCCGTCCACATTCCTCCTTGGCTAATTCAAATAATTCTTCTAAACTTTGCTGGGAAAGTTTTCCTTCCAATTGGGGGCTAACCCACATAATTCTTTCGGCAAACAAGAAAGTTTCTAGTCGGAGAAAAGATTTAATTAAGCCATAACAAAATTGCAATACAAAGGAGCTATATCTCTCCATAGAGCCGGAAATATCACAAAGTAGTATATTAAATCGGGCTTTCGTCTTCTGCGCTGGCGGTACTTAACCTTGAAAATAGTGCCACCATGCTGAATGCTTTGGCGGATACTGTTTCGCACATCCAGCAAACCATGTTTATTAGTTTTCTTTTTACGCCTGGTTAAACGACTAGCTAACCTTCTAGTCAACTTATAGATAGTTCTTTTAACCTTAGCCATATCTTCCGGCGATAACTTGCCCATATCCTTATGAATTAGAGCTTCTTCTTCCTGCATAAGTTTTTGGCTCACATCGATTAACATATTATCTATTTCTGCGTCGCCAGTTAATTCTATCGGCCAAAATCTAGGCATTTGTCGTTTGTAAAAATCCATTTGCCCTTTTACTAGCTCCATAACTACAGGTAAAAATCTAGAAGTAACTTTTTTTCCTTCAGAAGTTTTATCTAGAAAATCCTGCATACTTTCCCGTTGGGCAGGATCCAGTTGACGAAATAAAACTTGCTCCTCTTGAGTTAGCTCCAAGGGTTTATCCTGAAAAGTTAAATCCTTAACTTCCTCAGTTTCTGTACCTGCCGTTATATTGCCTCGGCCAAAAAAATCTACAAATGCTTGGTTAAAGATATTTTCACTATGTAAATCTTTCACCAGTGTTAATTTTAAAGCCTGATAAACTTGCTGCCCATCAACCAAATCAACTAAGAGCAGTGCCTGGAAGACGTCATTTAGCTCCCGGGCACTTACCTTTAAACCCAAACCTCGTAGAAGCCGAATAAACTTAACTAGGTTTAAGCTGGCACTTTCTTTACTCATTGCACTCTCGTCCTTGTACTTTACTACACAAGCAGCGGGAACCCATATCCCGATTAAAATTATCTACGTCATGTTTGTCTTTTAAGAGTAAATTAGTGGTTTTTTCCACTAAATTTGGCGTTAGATTCTCTGCACCCAAAAGTACTAGTGCCTTCGCCCAGTCAATTGTTTCAGCAATAGATGGTTTCTTTTGAATCTCTAAACTGCGGACTAGCTGTACTGCCTTAGCCACTTCTTGAGCCAAACGCCGATCAATGCCGGGAACTTTAGCGTTCAGAATGGCCAATTCTTTATCTATCCTAGGATAGTCGATATTAAGATAAATACAGCGTCTTTTTAACCCATCAGAAAGTTCCCGCTCAGCGTTACTAGTTAAGACCACAATAGGAATTTGATTAGCCCGAACTGTTCCTAACTCTGGAATGGATACCTGAAAATCAGAAAGAATTTCAAGTAGAAAGGCCTCAAACTCTTCATCTGTTTTGTCAATTTCATCAATTAATAATACTGGTTTTTGCTCCGCACGCAGTGCTTTAAGTAATGGACGAGGTAACAGATAATTCTCTGAAAATAAATCTTGCTCTATCTTATTAGCCCCCTGCTCTTTACCTAGCTGAATACTTAGGAGCTGCTTTTGGTAGTTCCATTCATATAAAGCCTTACTTTCATCTAAGCCTTCATAGCACTGGAGACGAATAAGCTCTGTTTGAAAAATTTTGCTTAAGACCTTGGCCAATTCCGTTTTTCCTACCCCAGGAGCCCCCGTAATTAATAATGGCTTTTCCAAATTTAAGGCCAAAAAAACAGCCATATTAATTTCGTCTTCACTAATATATCCAGTTTCTGCCATTGCATTCTTCAACCAATCTAAAGTAATCTCCATCATAATCCCCCCTCTAAAGAATACAGATAGCTTTTAGCTTATGCTTGTGCATAAACTAAAAGCTTATGACCTGCTATAAAATATATTCGACATCTTTTTAGTTCTTCTTGCTTATTTTTCGAGAAAAAATAATTTTTTATTATCTTATGCCCTTACGCAATCCATCTAAGAAATGGACCTGAGGTTCCTTGCTCCAAGAACTTTTCCGATACTCTGCATAAACCTCACTATAGACCTTTCGAGTCTGAAATGCAATTTTATCCCAATTATATACTTTATCAATTAAGAGGAGTCCATTTTTCTTTAATTCTTGCTGCAAGACATGATTTTTTAAAGCCTGAATAACATTAATAGCTAAAGATTGGCTATTTCCCGGGTAGGCTTTTAAGCCATTAACTCCATGGGTAACTATTTGACCCATTCCTCCAGTGTCTGAAACCACAACAGGCACTCCCGCTGCCATAGCTTCTAAAGTTACAATACCAAAGGGCTCGTACAAACTGGGAAAAACAGCTAAGCTTACTCTGCGAAAAATTCTATCTCGCATTTCAGCATTAATATAGCCTAAAAAATTTACTCGGTGTTCTATCCCTAAAGCTCTAGCTTGCTGTTTTAGCTCTTGTTCCATGGGACCGTTGCCAGCAATCCAAAACTGGGCCGAAGGTTCATTCGCTAAAATTGCCGGAGCAGCTTCTAATAGTATTTGAACTCCCTTTTCCCGAACTAAACGTCCCACAAAAAAAATAATTTTTTCCTTAGGGTGATTATCTGTATTGCGAGTAAACTTTCTTTGATCAACCCCATTAGGAATAACTTTTATCTTATCCGCAGGAAGTTGGAATAGACTTTGGACTTCGTTTCTCATATATGAACTGCACACAATAACCTTCCAAGCTTCATAAGTCAACCACCATTCAATACTATTAATATAGCGCTGATCATCAGTGTGTAATCCCTGGTTTCGACCAGCTTCAGTGGCATGGATTGTGGCAATTAATGGAAGTGTGTAAGCATGTTTTAATACTCTTCCCGCATAAGCGGACAACCAATCATGGGCGTGGATAATATGAAATGACTTATACTGTTTAAAAAGCTTAATAGCTTCTTCAATAAAACAAAAATTCAACTGATGGACCCAGGAAAAAAAGTTTGGTACCATATGGTCATATGCTTCTACCCGGTGCACAATTACTCCATTTCTATTTTCCTTTTTTGCATCAGTGTTAGAACCAAAAGTTAAAACATGGACATCAACCCCCTGTTTAACAAGGGCTTCTGAAATTTCTTCCACATGTTTGGCTAATCCTCCCACGCTGTGGGGAGGGTATTCCCAGGTTAACATCAAAACTCTCATCTTTAAATTTGCTCTCCGTCATGAACTTCAAAACTCCAGTTGACGCCATTGTTGTTATCCCAGTTGTTGGCACTATCTTTAAAACAGAAGTTTAGACGACTGCTATCATTAACCTTAATCTTTTTAGCAAAACCACGTTGGGTTTTCTCCATCCGAATATCATTAATATTATACCAACTTCTAGCATCTCCATAACCGCAGTGCATCCAAACCTGATCTGCACCACTTTCTTTGAGCAGTCCATAATAAAGAACTGTAACTTCTTCACCCAATGTAATAGGTGTAGGGTCTACTACAACGCCGCCTGGAAAATCTGCCTCCCTCATTTCTAAAAGCCTCATATCGGTATCGTCAAAATTACTGCGTCTATGGTCAGTCATAAAAAAATACCTCCTGTTTTTTGCAGATATTTTACTCTTACTTAGTATTGCAAAAAACAGAAGGTACTATGATTTTTTATTAAAAAGTTTTTATGCTATTTTTTCAAAAATTAAGAAGCTTTTACGCGAACTTCCTGAGTTCGTGGGGTCTTTACCCAAACTTGAGGCTGACGGTTCATAGCCCTTAGCACCAAAGCAGTTGTGAAAGGCAAGGCAATAAAAAAACCAGCAATAGGCAAAACAATCAATTGCAAAACTGCAAAGACCTTTCCGGCAATGCTTTTCGGCGCCACTGTAAAATTAATATAATTACAATACCGATAAAACAAATAAAAAGTAAATCCATAATAAATAGGGGTCAAAAACTGCAGCATTGCTTTAATATCTGTCGGTACAGCACTTTTATCAAGTATACCGCCTTGCCATGCCCAAAGAAGCAAGAACACAGGTGCTAAAACCATAAATTGATAAAAATACCACTGGGCATGACCTTTCCAAAGCAAAGTTCTTAAAATAGGTATTCTTTTTTCCTCTGGATAATGCGTAGCATTTTGCAGCTTATCATAAACCTGCAAGTGGCCACTGCCCCAGCGCAAACGCTGGCGAAAATACGCTTTGTATTTAGCAGGTGTCTGTTCTGTACTAACAATAGGTATGTACTCCGGCCATTCCCCTGTTTCCATATAAGCCCTAACCCCTAGTTCTAAATCCTCAGACAAAACTTTAGGGTCGTAACCGCCAATTCTAAGTAGCAAAGTTTTTTCCACATATAGGTTAGTGCCACCTAAAAATGGCAACTGTCTCATTAATAAGGGGTAGTACCATTCATGAGCTAAGGCCTGATATAGTGCGATCAGCTTGTTTAAAGGCCCAAGTTGGAAAAAATTTCGTACTTGGAAGACTGGTCCTTGCCACAGCTTTTGCTTTCCATCAGTAGCCAGCCAGCGAGCAGCCACATGAAGTAAACAATCTGCTTCCGGACGGCTTTCAGCATCATAAAAGGCGCATATTGTCGTGGATTTACTAATTGAACTTATGGCATAGTTTAAAGCTCTGGCTTTCGTCGAAGGCACTTCTCTACCTGTACATCTTCCGCCTACACGACCATCAAAATCAAAAGGCACAATAGAATGTTTTAAGAAAGGCATATCAGGCAGCTGGCTAAACTCCCGAATTTTTCTCTCTACTACATCTTGGGTAGTTATTTTCGCAGGTTCCTTTTCCTTACTTCTCAATTCTTTACCGTCAGTCACAACCATAATCTCGTACCTATCTTTAGGATAGTTAAGGCCTGCTAAGTGATCGATAGTGCAAGCAATAACATCCGCTTCATCCCTAGCTGGCACAAGTATCGAGAAAAATGGCAGCTCCAAGGATTTTTTTTTCGCTTCCTCATGCAGCATATCTATTGATAATCCATCAATTTTCTTCCAATATGTAAGACGTGCTTTCAATCCCCAATACAGATAACGGAAAAATAAATACGCAATAACTAAACTAAGAAAGACACTAGATATATATATAATCTCTGCATTATTCAATATATTTCATCTCCTACAGTCGCATAAAAATCCTCCCCAAGCTGCCGGAGGAGGTAACAAGACACTATCTTAAATTTATATGCCATAATAATATTCTTTATTCGCCGTTTATAAACTTTTTCCTGCCTAATATTAAATTTTGTTCAAAACAACATCGTAAAATACTCTTTACTAATATACTTATTCAAGCTAGTACGTAAATATAATACTTTTTTATTTTAATTTTGTAAACATTTTTTAACAATAAAAGGCCAACTAAATTAGTTCAACTTGCACATTAATGTTAAGCTTCGTAATAAGACAAAACTCCTGAATATAACCCTTAAAAGATCATATTCAGGAGTTGCTCTATTTTGTCTTAAAGCCTAACTTTTCCTTTTATTGAAGTTTACTAATAATCGCATCTGCCAGCTGATCGGTTGTAGCGTTTCCTCCTAAGTCACCAGTTAAGGAAATTTTTTCAGTTAGCACTGCTTTAATGGCTTCCATAATATTTCTAGCTGCAGCTTGTTCTCCTAAGTGTTCCAGCATTAAGATACCAGACATTAAAATTGCTAAGGGGTTAGATTTATTTTGCCCGGCAATGTCTGGAGCAGAGCCATGGACCGGTTCAAAGACTGCATATTCTTCTCCGATGTTTGCTCCTGGCGCTAAACCTAAACCACCCACTAAACCAGCACAAAGGTCGGAAACAATGTCACCGTAAAGGTTAGGTAAAACTAATACGTCAAATGCTTCAGGTCTTTGTACTAATTGCATACACATATTATCGACTATTTTATCTTCAAATTGGATTTGGGGATATTTTTGGGCAACTTCACGGGCTATAGCCAGAAATAGCCCGTCGGTGCATTTCATAATATTTGCTTTATGTACTGCAGTTACTTTTTTTCTGCCTTCTCTTACGGCATATTCAAAGGCGTATTTCACAATTCTTTCCGAAGCTTTACGGGTAATAATTTTAATGCTTTCAGCAGCGTCTTCCCCTACCATATGCTCAATGCCTGCATAAAGGTCTTCTGTGTTCTCCCGGACAATAACTAAATCAATATCTGTGTAGCGGCTGAGCACATTAGGCAGTGATTTTGCAGGACGAAGATTAGCATATAAGTTTAGTTCTTTTCTTAAAGCAACATTTACGCTTCTAAAGCCAGTTCCAATGGGAGTTGTTAAAGGTCCTTTCAGGGCTACCTTGTTCTTTTTAATTGAATCTAAGACATATTGGGGGAGGGGTGTGCCTTCTTTAGCAATTACTTTTTCACCAGCTTCTACGATTTCCCAATTAATTTCTACTCCTGTAGCATCAATAACTTTTTTAGCCGCAGCAGATATTTCTGGTCCAATCCCGTCACCGGGAATTAAGGTTACATTGTGTGCCACAATCATTCACTCCATTTCTTAGTTCGTTATTTATCTAAATTAGTTATTAGCCTGCTTTGTATATTCTTCATAAATATACATTACTTCTTTATCGAACAAACATCTTTTCAGTTCCACAGCATGAGCTCTGACTAAAGCGAGGATATCAGTTGCTGCTTTTTCTTCCAGCACGATACCGTATTCCTTAAATTTAGCTTTAATGGCTGCCGTTCCAGAGTGCTTACCAATGACGATCTGCCTTTCTAAACCAACTTCTTCCGGTTTAAATACTTCGTAAGTCAATGGATTTTTTAAAGCACCATCGGCATGAATGCCGGATTCATGGGCAAACATATTGGAGCCAACAATGGATTTCCAAGCCGGCAGCTGACGTCCGGAAGCACGAGATACATATTCGGCAATTTCTCGAAACATTTCTGTTTTAAAGTTTAAATCATTTTTATCTAAATATTTCAAAGCCATAACTACTTCTTCCAAGGCAGCATTTCCAGCCCTCTCCCCTAAGCCATTGACGGTAACGCCGGCATGAGTAGCTCCTGCCCTAATTCCTGCAAATGTATTGGCTGCAGCCATGCCAAAATCATCGTGCATATGCATTTCCACATCAATACCTACCTCATCGATAATTGTTTTAATTTTTTCATAAGTGGAAAATGGCTCCAAAATACCTACTGTATCGCAAAAGCGAAGGCGATTTGCTCCAGCCTCTTTAGCTTCTTTGGCAAAACGAATTAAAAAATCCATGTCAGAACGCGATGCATCTTCGGCATTAACGGAAACGTAGAGATTATGTTTCTTAGCAAATTCACAAGCCTCAACCATGCTGGCTAAAACTTTTTCTCGTGTGCTATGTAACTTATACTCTATATGAATATCTGAGGTAGAGATGGAAATGGCAACTGCATCTACACCACAATCCAGGGAGTGCTTTAGATCGGCAACAACCGCCCTATTCCAGCCCATAATGCTAGCCTTCAATCCACAGTTGACAATTTCCTTAATAACAGTTTTTTCATCTCCTCCCATAACCGGGATTCCCGCCTCAATCTGATGAACTCCTATTTTGTCCAACATTTTAGCGATCCGCAGTTTTTCTGGGTTAGCAAAAACCACGCCTGCAGTTTGTTCACCGTCACGTAAGGTTGTATCAACTATAGTTATATGTTTAGTCATCTCCACACACTCCTTAAAAAACATACCATCCATCTAATCAAATAAATTAATCTAATTCATTCTTTTTATTATACCAACTAGCTTTTTTACCGTCTAGAGTTTATTTCTTGGTACTCTGTATACATTAACTAAAAAGGCAATCAGTTTGCTTTTTGATAAGCAGAACCAATTGCCTTTCCATATTTTATTAAATCAAATCCGTATATAAAGGCGCTTTGGCACAAAGTCCTTCCACCATTAGTTTCAAACTTTCTTTGTTTTGTCCAAAGTCAGCAGATAGGGTCTGGTCAATAATTTTGGCCACAGCCACCATATCGTCTTCTTTAAAACCTCTTGTTGTTGCAGCCGGAGTACCAATTCGAAGCCCACTGGTAACTTCCTTACTTTGGGGGTCATATGGAATGGCATTTTTGTTAGCCGTAATTCCTATTTCATCTAAACGCTCCTCTGCTTCTTTACCTGTTAAATTACGGCTGCGTACATCAATTAAAATTAAATGATTATCTGTCCCTCCGGAAACCAGGTCTAAACCTTTAGCCGAAAGAGTTTCCGCCAGGGCAGCAGCATTTTTAATAATTTGCTCCTGGTATGCTTTAAATTCAGGTTCTAAAGCTTCTTTAAAAGCCACTGCTTTTGCAGCAATAACATGCATTAAAGGTCCCCCTTGCAAGCCAGGGAAAAGAGCTTTATCAATTGCTTTAGCATATTTTTCTTTACAGAGAATTAAGCCTCCTCTGGGCCCACGCAAGGTTTTATGGGTGGTGGAGGTGACAAAATCAGCATAAGGAACTGGGCTTGGATGAAGTTCTGCAGCAACTAAACCAGCAATATGGGCCATATCTACCATTAATAAAGCTCCTACTTCATCAGCAATTTCCTTTAGCTTGGAAAAGTCGATAATTCTCGGATAAGAGCTAGCTCCGGCTACAATCAGTTTAGGCCTATGTTCCTTAGCCAGCTCAGCCACCTGGTCGTAATCAATGCGCTGAGTTTTTCGATCTACACCATAGGGTATAAAGTTGTAAATTGAGCCAGAAAGGTTAGCCGGGCTGCCGTGAGTTAAATGGCCGCCATGAGCTAAATTCATGCCTAAAACAGTATCTCCTGGCTGTAAACATGCCAGATAAACGACAGTATTAGCACTGGCACCAGAATGGGGCTGAACGTTGGCATGCTCTGCTCCAAATAATTTTTTGACCCTCTCTCTAGCCAAGTTTTCTACAATATCTACATATTCGCAACCTCCGTAATAGCGATGGCCAGGATATCCTTCCGCATATTTATTCGTTAGCACAGAGCCTTGGGCTTCCATGACAGCTCTACTGACAAAATTTTCTGAAGCAATTAATTCAATCTTATTTTTTTGCCGATTTAATTCCAATTTTATTGCCTCGGCAACCTCCTGGTCCATTTCAGCCAGTAAGTTCATACCTATCCCCACCTTTTTATAACCTTGTTCTCTTCTGTACAGGTTAAAAACATGAACATTATATTAATATTAAATAATATCATTCGTAAAATTACAAACTTTTTTTTACCTTTTGACAATTAATCTTCTATATTCAATGCAAAATTACAAATACGATAAATAAAGCACTAGCTAATATTCGTGCTAGTGCTTATGTCTTAGATGTTTTGTAGTTTTTCATTCAGTAGTTTATTAACTAAAGCAGGGTTGGCTTTTCCTTTTGTTTCTTTCATTACTTGCCCTACCAGAAAACCTATAGCCTGCTTTTTGCCATTTTTAAAATCTTCAACGGATTGGGGATTGTTAGCTATAACTTTTTCAACTATCGCCCCAATGGCACCCTCATCGCTAATCTGCACTAAGCCTTTTTCCTTAACTATATTTTCTGCAGATTGTCCTGTATTAAACATTTCTTCGAAAACTTGTTTAGCAATTTTCCCGCTGATGGTTCCTTTATCTTGCAAAATTAAGAGTTCCGCTAAAGCTTGAGGAGTAATGGGAGATTCTTTTATGGTTTGCCCTTTGGCGTTAAGAAGCCTTAATAATTCACCCATTAGCCAATTAGCAACTATTTTAGCATCTTGATAATGTTCCATGGTTCGGTCAAAGAATTCAGCTAAGTCTTTAGAACTTGTTATAACAGAAGCATCATAAGAGGATAAGCCTATTTCTTCTACTAGGCGTTTTTTTCGAGCATCCGGCAGTTCCGGCATCGTTTCTTTGATGCTGTCAACCCATTCCTTGTCTATTACTAAAGGTACCAGGTCCGGTTCTGGGAAGTAACGATAATCGTTTGCTTCTTCTTTACTACGCATGGAAACCGTAACTCCCTTGGTATCATCCCACGAACGGGTTTCTTGAATAACTTTACCCCCATCTTCATTTAGGTCAATTTGCCGCTCAATTTCGTACTCTACAGCTCTTTGTAAAGCTCTAAAGGAATTCATATTTTTGATTTCTACTTTGGTGCCAAATTTTTCAGTGCCTTTGGGGCGAACGGAAATATTGGCATCGCACCTTAAAGAACCTTCTTCCATTTTACAATCGGATACTTCTGTGTATTCAATAATTGCTTTTAGTTTTTCTAAATAAGCTCTAGCTTCTTCTGCTGAGCGCATATCGGGTTCGGAGACAATTTCGATTAAAGGAACACCAGTCCTATTGTAGTCTACTAAGGAACTAGTGGAAGAAACAATTGTTTCTCCTGAATGCATTAGTTTTCCTGCATCTTCTTCCATGTGGATTCTAGTAATGCCGATTCTTTTCTCTACTCCATCTACTTCAATATCTAAAAAACCATGTTCTGCAATTGGTAAATCATATTGGGATGTTTGAAAGTTTTTCGGTAAATCTGGATAATAGTAATTTTTGCGATCAAATTTACTAAAAGAAGCAATCTGACAATTTAAGGCTAGTCCCGCTTTAATAGCATAGTCTACAACTTTCTTATTTAAAACAGGTAAAACTCCCGGTAATCCTAAGCAGACAGGACAAACATGAGTATTGGGTTCTCCTCCGAATTCTGTAGTACAGCCGCAAAAGATTTTAGATTTTGTTTTTAATTCGACGTGAACTTCCAAACCAATAACTGCTTCATATTCTGCTGCCATTTATTTCACCCCCAACTGTGGCCTTTGTTCATGATAATTTGTTGCTTTTTCAAAAGCATAAGCTGCTCTAAACAATGTACTCTCACCAAAAGGTTTGGCAATAATTTGCAGTCCCACAGGTAGTCCATTACTAAAACCGCAAGGAATGGATATGGCTGGTACACCTGCTAGATTAATGGTTACAGTACAAATATCCGAAAGATACATAGATACAGGATCCGCCGATTTTTCACCAAATTTAAAAGCAGGTGAAGTAGTTGTAGGTGTAAGTAAAATATCATATTTGGCAAATGCCTGATCAAAATCTTGTTTGATTAAAGTCCTAACTTTTAAAGCTTTTAAGTAGTAAGCATCATAGTAGCCAGAACTTAAAGCATAGGTTCCGATCATAATTCTTCTTTTAACTTCTTGTCCAAATCCTTCGTCCCTAGTTTTCATAAACATGCTAACAATATCCTGGGCATCTGTATCCCGGTAGCCGTAACGAACTCCGTCATAGCGGGCCAGATTGGAACTACATTCTGCCGGAGCAATAACGTAGTAAGCTGGCAGTGCGTATTCTGTATGGGGTAAGGACGTTTCTTCAATTATGGCACCTAGGTCCTCAAACTGGCGAATGGATTGCTGCACTATTTTTTCCACTTCCGGGTCTAGTCCTGCCGCAAAATATTCTTTAGGCACTCCTACTTTTAGGCCTTTTACGTCGGGCACTAAAGCTTCCTGATAATTAGGTACAGGTAAATTGGCTGAAGTTGAATCTAAGGGGTCGTGGCCAGCAATCTGCTGCAGAACTAGTGCACAATCTGTTACGTCTTTCGTTAAAGGGCCGATTTGGTCTAAAGAAGAAGCAAATGCTAATAGTCCAAAGCGGGAAACTAAACCATAGGTTGGTTTTAAGCCTACAACACCGCAATATGCTGCAGGCTGACGAATGGAGCCTCCTGTATCAGAACCTAATGTATAGGCCGCTTCGCTTGCTGCCACAGCTGCTGCCGCTCCACCACTGGAACCGCCAGGAACCCTTTCCAAATCCCAGGGATTCTTAGTTTGGAAGAAACGGGAATTTTCTGTAGAAGACCCCATGGCAAATTCGTCCATGTTGAGTTTGCCCAGCATAACCATTCCCGTAGCTTGTAGTTTCTTGACAACTGTAGCATCATAAGGAGGTATGTAATTTTCCAGTATTTTTGAAGAACAAGTTGTGCGAATATCCTTGGTGCTCATATTATCTTTTAAAGCCATTGGAATACCTGCTAAGGGAGCTGTTTCTTCACCTTTAGCCAATTTTTGGTCAAAATCTTGGGCTGCTTTCAAAGCCTGTTCTCTTGTTGTAGTTACATAGGCTTGTACATATCCTTCAACTTGTGCAATATGTTCACAGAATGCCTCTGTTAATTCTTGAGAACTAATTTCTTTTTTAATTAGCAGATCTCTTAATTCATGAGCTGTCTGTTCATAAAGCTCCACAATTTTCCCCTCCCTCTTTATACAATCCGTGGAACACGGAACTGTCCTTCTTTTTTAGCAGGTGCATTTTGTAAAACCAGTTCCCGATCCAAACCAGGTCTAACTTCATCTTCACGTAAAACGTTAGTTATATTCAATACATGAGCTGTAGGCGTAACATTAGACGTATCCAACTCATTTAGCTTATCCATAAAACCAAGGATGGCATTTAGTTCTTTGGTATAGCTTTCTTTTTCTTGTTCTGTCAGTTCCAAACGAGCCAACATAGCTACATGCTCTACTTCTTGTTTACTAATACTCACTCTATCACCTTCCTAACAAAACTATGGCTAAAATGCAATTTTTTGACAAACCCTTATCCTTTAATTATAGCAAATGTGCTAATCCCTTGCAACTTAACGCTTCAGTACAGTTTTCCAATTCCAAATCACTTAGAATTATATATTTGTTAATAATTATTCACACCTTATTCCTAATTCCCATATGCTATATCAGAAAGTAACAATTCCACCAAAATCCTAAAAGGAGGTTTCCCCTTAATGAGTAACATGTTTGGCAATGGCAATGAATGGTTAGTATTTATTATTTTGTTACTCTTGGTTTGCTGCAACGATTAATTACGCACATCCCTACTTTTTGTTAAGAAAGGAGGTTTGAGCTATGGGCTGCATAGGCAAAGGAAATAATGAATGGTTAGTATTTATTATTCTACTGCTCTTAATATGCTGCAACGATTAATGAAGGAGGTTTTAGGTAATGGGCAATGGCTTTAATGGTTTTGGCTGTAATGGCAACAATGAATGGTTAGTATTTATTATTCTACTGCTCTTAATATGCTGCAACGATTAATAATACTATACACTGCCAAAATCGAGTAAGGTAAAGCCGAAGTAATTTGCTTCGGCTTTATCCTTCTTGCATAAATCTTCATGTCTGCAGTCAGATTCTTTGATTTATCTTCGCCCCTTCGCATTATTTTTATTTATTTATGAGGCTAAGAAACTCATCTTCATTTAAGATTGCTACTCCCAGCTGCAGCGCCTTAGTATATTTGGAACCAGGATCTTCCCCCACAACCACATAATCTGTTTTTTTACTGACGCTGGATGCTACTTGGCCACCTTGTTCTTCAATTAAAGCTTCAGCCTCCTTGCGGTTCATTTTGGCTAAAGTACCTGTTATGACAAATTTTTTATCTTGCAGCCTGCCTGGTACAACAGCTTTCTGACTGCTGGTCATGTTTACGCCAGCTTGCCGCAGCTTAGCAATGACCTTTTGGTTAATTGGTTCTGCGAAAAAATTTAGCATACTTTCAGCAGCCTTCAGACCGATATCAGGTATTTTTTGCAATTCATCTATACTAGCTTGGGCTAACTCATCTAAAGATTGAAAATGTTTAGCCAAAAGTTTCCCTGCTTTGGAACCTACATGGCGAATACCTAAAGCAAAGATAAGCTGTCCTAAATCCCTTTCTTTACTTTCCCTAATAGCAGTTAGTAAATTATTAACGGACTGCTGGCCCATTCTTTCTAGCTTTATCAGCTGTTCTGCTTGCAAATAATATAAGTCGGCGGCATCTTTAATTAGACCGGTATTTAATAGCTGCTCAATTACTTTTGGGCCCAAGCCTTCGATATTCATAGCATCCCGAGAAACAAAATGGATAATACCTTCCCGTACTTGGGCAGGACAAGCCAGTCCACCTGTGCAGCGCGCAGCTACTTCGTTTTCCGGTCGAACTACTTTGGCTCCACATTCAGGGCATCTTTGAGGTAATGTAAAATCCTTTTCTGCTCCTGATCTTTGCTCCTTTAAAACCTCTACAACCTCGGGGATTACATCTCCTGCTTTTTGGATTAAGACTTTATCCCCTATTTTAATATCCTTTTCTCGGATAATATCTTCGTTATGCAATGTCGCTCTACTGACTGTTGACCCAGCTACCCGAACAGGCTTTAGACAAGCTGTTGGGGTCAATACTCCTGTCCTTCCAACTCTTACAATAATATCTTCTACAACGGTTTCAACCTGCTCAGCTGGAAACTTATAAGCAATAGCCCAGCGGGGGCTTTTAGCTGTAGTACCTAATTCGTTTTGTTGTCTTAAATCATTGACCTTAATGACCATTCCATCGATTTCATAGGGCAGTTCAGATCTTTTAGATGTCCATTCTTGGCAGTAGTTAATGGCTTCTTCGATACTTTTGCAAATTTTATAATGCTGATTGATAGGAAAGTTTAATTTTTGGAGAAATTCTAAAACTTCATCTTGAAAAGTTAGCTTTTGTCCTTCAATATGTGTTACTTCATAAATAAAAGCACTTAGGTTTCGATTGGCTGTAACTTTTGGATCCAGTTGGCGCACAGAACCTGCAGCTGCGTTCCGTGGATTGGCAAAAGTCAGTTCCCCATTTTCTTCTCTTTCCTGATTAATCCGGGCAAAGGCTTTTTTACCCATATATACTTCCCCCCGGACTTCCAGACGAGGTAAATCAGTACCAATCCTTAATGGTATGGCAGGTATAGTCTTAATATTTGTAGTTACATCCTCACCTGTTGTTCCATCTCCCCTAGTAGCTCCCGTAGCAAGGATTCCATTTTCGTAAATTAAACCAATAGATAACCCATCAATTTTATGCTCTACTACATATTCAACTTCTCCCCCCACCTGACTTGTTACTCGGCGGTGAAACTCTCGTAGATCTTCAGCATTAAAAGCATTCCCCAAGCTTAATAAAGGCTTACGGTGGTCATAGCTTTGAAAAACCTTTAGAGCTAAACCTCCAACCCGGTGGCTGGGGGAATCAGGAGTAACTAGCTGGGGGAATTGCTGTTCCAGGCTGATTAATTCTTTCATTAAAACATCGTATTGAGCATCTGTAATTAAAGGTGCATCTAAAACATAATATTGGTAATTATGCTTTTCTATTTCCTTACGTAAATAAGCGAGACGTTTCTCGGCTTCCTGCAAATCCATAAATAACCTCCAAGGATTAATATCAATCTATAATTTTGTAATTGGGGCATATTTGGCCATAACTGTTTTAATACCTAAATCTGGAAAAGCTATATTTAATTGAATGTTTTCACCTTTCCCTTCAACTTTAACTACGACTCCCTCTCCCCATTTCTGATGAGCAACATGATCTCCTAAATTAAAACTTTCCATGGATTTGGAGGCAGCTCCTGTGCCCACGTTTTTTGAAATAGAAGCAGTTTTGCTGCTAGTTCCTGCAAAATGGCTAGAGTTGCTTTTATTGGCCTGATAATCCTCTTTCAAATGTTCAGGTATTTCATCTAAAAACCTAGAAGGAGCATTATAAACCGTATTGCCGTATAAGGTTCTCTGCCAAGCTCTAGTTAAATAGAGATTTTGCTGCGCTCTGGTCATTCCTACATAACAGAGGCGCCTTTCCTCTTCTAATTCCCCTTCATCAAGAAGAGCTCTGGTATGGGGGAATACTCCTTCTTCCATCCCCGCTAAAAAAACTACCGGGTATTCCAGGCCTTTAGCTGTATGCAAGGTCATTAATACAACCTTTTCCTCGTTTTCCGTATATGCGTCTAGATCTGTAACTAAAGCAGTTTGGGCTAAAAAGGTCACTAAGGTTTTATCTTCCGACTGCCGATCAAATTCAGCTGTTACAGATAAAAATTCCTGTAAGTTTTCAATTCTAGTCTGAGCCTCAACGGTTTTTTCCACTTCTAGTTCCGCTAAATATCCTGTATCGTTCAAGACAATTTGGACTAATTCTGTTAATGGTATTCTATCCATTTTAGCCCGAAATTTTTCCAATAAATCGCTAAATTGCTTTAAGCTATTTATAAACCTAGAGCTTAAGCCAGGTATCTCCTGCACAATTTTGAGTGCGTTATAAATGCTTAGCCCTTGACCTGCAGCAAATTCCTGTACTTTATTTAAGGTTGCATCTCCAATTCCCCTTTTGGGAACATTAATTATTCTTTCTAAACTAATGTCATCAGCAGGGTTAGCAAGGACCCTTAAATATGCCAATATATCCTTAATTTCTTTACGCTCGTAGAATTTTAAGCCCCCAAAAATTTCGTAAGGTATGGCATTCCGCACCAAAACTTCTTCAATAATACGAGATTGAGCATTAGTCCGATACAAAATAGCAAAATCAGAATAAGGTATACCGTCTACCTGATGTTGCTTACATATTTCATCGACAATAAACTGAGCCTCATAGCGTTCATTTTGACCCATAAAACAAGTAATAGGACGACCTTTTTCGTTATCGGTCCATAATTCTTTTTGCTTTCTGCCAGTGTTATTAAGGATAACATTATTAGCTGCTTGAAGAATTGTTTTTGTAGACCGATAATTTTGCTCAAGTTTAATAATCTTAGCTTCAGGATAGTCTTCTTCAAAATCCAGAATATTTTGAATGTCAGCACCTCTCCAACCGTAAATAGACTGATCAGGATCCCCTACGGCACAAAGGTTTCGGTATCCTTTAGCTAGCATTTTCACAATTAAGTATTGGGCATGGTTAGTATCTTGATATTCGTCGATTAAAATATATTTAAATTTCTCTTGGTAATAGTGTAAAACAGGCGTATTTTCTTTAAATAACTTAACTGTAAGCATTAAGAGGTCATCAAAGTCCAGTGCATTGTTGGCTTTTAGTTTCTCTTGGTAAAGTCGGTAAACTTCGCTTACTTTGTTTGCAAAGAAGTTTGCAGACAAGCGGTCATACTGTTCTGGGCTTAATAATTGATTTTTCCCATTGCTGATGGCAGCTGCCACAGCACGAGGAGTAAACTTTTTTTCATCTAAATTTAGTTCTCGCAGACAATTTTTAATTAAAGTCTGCTGATCACCTGTGTCGTAAATTACAAAGTTACTTTGGTAGCCTAAATTTCCAATTTCCTTCCGTAAAATCCGGACACAACAAGCATGGAAAGTGCTAACCCATAAACGATCCACCGCCCTTGAACCCACTAAAGAAGTTAATCTTTCTTTCATCTCTTTAGCAGCTTTATTAGTAAAAGTAATAGCTAAAATTTGGCTCGGATCTACCCCTTGGTCAATTAAATAGGCAACACGATGAGTTAAAACTCGGGTTTTGCCACTTCCGGCTCCAGCTAAAATTAATAAAGGGCCTTCCCGATGCAAAACAGCCTCTTTTTGCGCCGGATTTAATTTATCTAATAAATCTTGCATTATTTCCTCCTTAAGTGTAAAACATAATGCTTTCTTATCTAATAAAAGTAAAAATGCTAAAACGTTATTATAAAAGTAATAATAACATTTTAGCATTGCTTTTGCCATAAGAAGTAATAACCCTAGGGTTGTGCTCCTAGCATATTCTCGGTAATCCCTCTCCATAAAGAATATCCACTAAACGCTGGCCCCCTAGTTTAGTAGTCAAAACAACTTTTTTACCGTCATGATCAGCCACGTGGCCGATTAAAGCTGCCTTTTCCCCATACTTACTTTGGTGCATAATCTCTAATGTTTTTTGCACATCCTCCTTAGGAACAATACAGATCATTTTACCTTCATTGGCCATATACAAAGGATCTAACCCTAAAATACCGCAAAAACTTTGTACTTCCTGATCCACAGGGATTTTTTCTTCACCAATATTAATTGTTACTCCCGCGCTCTCGGCTATTTCATTAAGGACTGTTGCCAGCCCGCCTCGGGTGACATCCCGCATAGACTTGACTTTAACTCCACCCTTTAGTAAATTAGCAACTATTTGGTTTAATGGGGCACAGTCACTGGCAATGCTATTTTCTATCTTCATTCTCCGCGCTAAAATACAGGCATGATGGTTACCTAGAGTTCCGCTTAAGATTACAGCATCTCCTGGGGCTGCGTTTTGGGCACTAATGCTGTTTTCCAGGGTCAAAAAGCCTACACCAGCTGTATTTATATAGACCCCGCCTTTTCCTTCAACCACCTTAGTGTCCCCTGCAACAATGTCAACTCCCGCCTCTGCTGCTGCCTTTTTCATCGATTCAACGATTTTTTCCAGGTCTGCAAAATCTAAGCCTTCTTCCATGATAAAGGATGATGTTAAATAGCGAGGTGTTGCCCCCACCATAGCTAAATCGTTGACAGTACCACAAACAGCTAACTTACCAATATCCCCACCTGGGAAAAAAAGAGGTGTAATTACAAAGGAATCTGTCGTCAAAGCAAATTTAGGAGCCCCAGGCAAAACTGCAGCATCTTCCATTTGATTTAAAATTTGATTGCTAAAATTTTTCTGAAATAATTCTGTAATTAGTTCTTTTGTTGCATTTCCACCGCTGCCATGAGCCATTGTAATTTTCATTGCTTCACCTTCCGTGTCTAAACCAAATTCCGCAAGTTCCCTCGGAAGAAACCATACATGGGCCTTGGGGCTTCATTGGCGTACACCCTTTCCCAAACATTGGGCATTCATTAGGTGCTATTCTTCCGGTAATGACACTGCCACATTTACAATGAACAGGTGTTTTATCCTGCAGAGCATTATCTCTAGAACCTGCATCAAAGGAGTTGTATTCTTCCTTTAAATATAACCCAGATTGAGGAATTTTGCCAATTCCCCTCCAATAAGCTACATCAGCCGTAAAATATTTTTCCAGCTGCTGAACAGCAATTTTATTTCCTTCTTCAGCTACAACAGCAGGATAGAGATTATGAACTTCATGCTTACCATTTTGAGACTGCTTCATCAAATCGTAAATCGAAGCTAAAATATGCTCCGTTGTAAAACCTGTTGTGACAAAAGGACGTTTGTATTTTAAAGCTAAAGGCTTATAAACTTCTTGCCCAATAATTGCGCTTACATGGCCCGGAGCAATAAAGCCATCAATATCCGGCTCAGACAAACACAAGCTGTCTAAAGCAGGAATAATTGTCCTTAAAGCTGTTAGCAGTTTAATGTTCGGTAATTTTTGCTCAATGGCTTTTTCTAACAAAAGAGTATAGGTAGGAGCAGTAGTTTCAAAACCAACTGCAGCAATAATAAATGTCTGCCTAAGGTTTTCCAAAGCCCTAGGCAATACCTCTAAGGGTGAGTAGATCATTTCCACTCTGGCTCCCCTGGCTTTAGCTTCACTTAAAGACATCTCCTGACCCGGCACTTTAAGCATGTCACCAAAGGAAAGGAGTACGTGGTCCTTTTGTTGGGCTAATTCTATTGCTCGGTCTATATATCCCGTTGGTATTACACAAACAGGGCATCCTGGCCCAGAAATAAGCTTAATTTTATCTGATAAAAAACTTCTAATTCCATTTTTAAAAATACTGGCCGTGTGTGTGCCGCATACTTCCATTAATTTTAATTGACGCCCATTATACGCCCGAAGTTCCTCAATTATCTGCTGAACGCTAAGCACGGGTTACCTCCTCAAGCTCCTTAAAAATACTTAGAATTTCTTTTGCCTGCTCTTCTTTCATAACTTCTATGGCACACCCGGCATGAACTAAAACATAATCTCCAACTTGAGCTTTAACTAAACTAACATCTACATTAATAATGTTCCCGTTGAAATCAACTTTGCCAACTTTTCCACTTAGCTCTAAAACTTTTCCTGGAATTGCTACGCACATATTTTCACCATTTCTAATTAGTATTTTTATATCTTAAAAAAGACCTTGATTA
Source organism: Bacillota bacterium LX-D (assembly GCA_031628995.1). NCBI lineage: Bacteria > Bacillati > Bacillota > Bacillota bacterium LX-D. The sequence goes on from JAVLUO010000001.1 coordinate 93,647, forward strand.
TACTTGTTCAGTGTCACGTAAGCTTGTCCTAAAGATATCCCTCCGTCGTTAGGAGGTACCTTTGTGTTATATAAAACTTCAAAACCTTGCCTTTCTAAATCATGAACTGTTTGGGTAAACAAAATACTATTTTGAAAAACACCACCGCTAATAGCTACCTTATTAATTTTATATTTTTCTCGTAGTTTTGTACACATTTCTACAGTAAAACAAGCAACAGTTCTATGAAAACGGTAGGCAATGCTTGTTATTTCCTTACCTTGCTTTTGCTCAGCAACCATTTGTCTGATACAAGGAAAAACATCAATGACTAATTCATGGTCATTTTCGAGAATCGTATAATCATAGGAGCCTAATTCACGACCGCCCAACAGATACTGAGCAGCAGCATTTTCCAACAAAATTGCCAGCTGCCCTTCATAACTAGCCTGTTGCCGAATACCTAGGATAACGGCCACAGCATCGAAAAGGCGGCCCATGCTTGATGACTCATGCATATTAATATTATTTAACAAAGCGGCTTTTAAAATCGGCCACCGCCCATCATTAATAGTATCTTCTAAACCAGCTTGATATAAATACATATAAGCTGTCTTCCAACCCTCTTTAACCGAAAGGTCTCCTCCTGGTAAAGGAATATACTGTAAATGACCAACTCTGCTAAAATCTAGTGGACTGCAAAGTAGAAATTCTCCACCCCATATTTTACCATCAGTACCATAGCCTGTACCATCAAAAGCTACTCCGATGACTTCCTCATCTAACTGCTTTTCAGCCATAACTGCTGCAATATGGGCATAGTGATGCTGTACTTGCACTAGTTCCAAACCAAATTTTTTCGCAAACCTAGTTGTATAATAATTGGGATGCAAGTCGCAACTAACAATGCTGGGACTGATTTCTAAGAGTTCCTCCATTCGCAGCATAGTTTTTTCAAAGGCTTGGAAGTTTTCCTCCCTTTCCAAATCACCAATATGTTGACTAAGATAAGCAAAATTTCTTTTCACTAGACAAAAGGTATTTTTTAGTTCTCCTCCGCAAGCTAAAAGATCAATTTGCGTTGATTTCCCTAATGCTATAGGCAAGGGAACGTACCCTCTGGCTCTGCGTAAGAACTGAGTATTATTTTTAAAACATTTAACAACAGAATCATCGATAGAAATAATTATTCTGCGTTTGTTATAAAGTACTCCAGATAGAAAAGGATGCTGTAAGTTAAAAATTTCAGCATCATCTTTAATAATAGGCTCGTCAGAAAGATTAGCACTAGTCATAATCAATGGCCCAGTTTTTTCTAAGAGCAAATAGTGCAATGGAGTATATGGCAAAAAAGCTCCTACAAACCTGCTGTCCATCAAAACAGCAGGTGCAAGAGGCTTTGTTTGATTAGAAATTTGTTCTAATAAGACAATGGGTCTTTCCCGCCCACTTAAAACATGTGCTTCAAATTCTGAAACATGACAGTAATCCTTAATCTCAGCTATATCGCTAAACATTACTGCAAAGGGCTTCTCTTCCCGTACTTTTAGCTCACGTAATTTGAGTACTGCTGTTTCATCAAATGGAATGCAAGCTAAATGATACCCTCCTATGCCTTTAATGGCAATAATTTCTCCTTTTTTTAGGGATATAGCAGCATGTTCCAATGCTTCCTGTTCTTTAATTTCCTCCCCACTTGGCAGAGGACGATAAATTAACTGAGGTCCGCAGTTATGGCAAGAAATTGTTTGAGCATGAAATCTCCTGTTGGAAGAATCACTATATTGTGAGTAACAAAAGTCACACATAGGAAAATCAACCATTGAAGTTGTATCACGATCATAAGGCACATGATCCATAATTGTATATCTAGGCCCGCATAACATACAGCTAATGAAAGGATGCCGGTATCTTTGATCATCAGGTCGGAAAAGTTCCTGCCGGCATTCCTCGCAAATAGCCAAATCAGGCGGTATAAAGATTAAATCCTTATCTCTAGTACTGCTAGTAACAATTTTAAATGTATCTTCCTGGACTTCCTTTTCCTGATACCTAGTTTCTAAATGGATAATTTCCGCAGGCAAAGGTTTTTTCCGGTGGATATCCTGCAGAAAGTTTTCTAGAGACTCTTTGCTACCCGTTGCCAGAATATGCACACTGCCACCTTCGTTAGCAACTGAGCCTTTTAGCCCATGCTCAGTTGCTAACCTAGCTATAAATGGGCGAAAGCCTACACCTTGGACTATACCCCAAATTCTAATATCAGCAGTTAGCATTTTGCACAACCTGTTTCAGCCAAAGAGCCGCATTAGCAAACCCTTCCCCTGTTTTACAGGAGACTTCAAAAAGTGGCGCTTCTTTATTTAAAGCTTTAACTCCATTGGTAAAAAAAGCATCCTCAAAATCAACGTATTTTTTCAAATCACTCTTATTCAAAAGGATTACATTTGCTTTTTCAAAAACTACTGGATATTTATAAGGCTTATCGCTGCCCTCGGCAGCGGAACAAATAAGCATTTTAATATGCTCACCTATCTCAAATTCTGCCGGGCAAACTAAATTCCCAATGTTTTCGATAAACAAAATACCCTTTTCTTGGAACTGTAAACTATCTAAAACAGAGGCAATCATGGGTGCATCCAAATGGCATGCACCCTTTGTGTTAATTTGTACTGTTTCTATTCCCAGTTCCAATAGTTTTTTCGTATCAATATCCGATTCAATATCCCCTTCAATAACATAAACCTTAGTTTCCCCAGCTAAGTGTTTCGCCAATTCTATAATGGTTGAAGTTTTTCCAGCTCCTGGAGAACCTAAAACATTAACAACGAAGATACCTTGTTTTACTAAATTGTCATTAATTTTATGAGCTAGTTTTCTATTTTCTTCATGAATATCTTTAATTACCTCAACTTTTTTGGTATCCATATCAGCCGCGACTCCTTGTATAGTTTGTACTTTCGAAGTTTTATGTTGAGGGCAACGCAATTTCAATATCTTCTACAAAAAATTCCTTGCCTATCTCTGTAGGAACACCGTTGGCACCGCACTGAGGGCAAGCAAAAGAGAATTTCGGCCTAGTAAAGTAAATATCACATTTTTCACACTTTAACTTAGGCTTAATGTAGCGAATATTTAACTGAGCTCCCTCAACTATTGTTCCTTTAGATATTATATCAAAATACATTTGAATTGAATCACCTATAAAACCTGAAAGTTCACCAACAACTAAATTTATTGCAACAACTTTTTCAGCATTATTATTCCTAGCAGATTCCTCGGCAATTCTGACAATTTGTTCTGTTATCGGATATTCATGCACTAATTGTTTTTCCCTTTTCAGCTGCTGGCTTCTTGCTTGGAGGAACATACGGGCTGGTAAATGTTTCTACACTATCTGGTGCAATTCTTGGTGTCACATATTTGTTAACCATTTCTAAACATTTTTTGGGGCACACTTCGCTGCAGTAGTTACAGGCAATGCATCTAAAGCGATTAATTTCCCATTTTTGCTCGTCTCTACTAACCTTAATTGCACCTGCAGGGCATTTTTTCTGACACAGGCCGCAAAGAATACAATCATCTCCATTAAAATGAATTTGGCCTCTAGTATTATCTGAGTATTCCCTAACTTGCACAGGATACATCAAAGTTGCAGGCTTACCAAACAAACTTTTCAGCACTGTTTTCGAAAAATGTAACACTGACACTTAAATCACCTCTCTGTACAACTTATACATGGGTCAATCGTTAACAGTAAAACTGGTACATCCGCCAGATCGCATCCCTGTAATGTTTTAACCATAGCAGGAATGTTCGCAAAGGTTGGTGTTCTCACTCTTACACGATCTAAATATTTGCTGTTACTACCTTTAATATAGTAGATAGCTTCACCCCTCGGCTGCTCAATCCTCGTAAAGAATTCTCCTTCAGGGTTTCCTTTAACTTTTACATCAATGGGGCCATCAGGTATTTTAGCTGCAGCCTGTTTAATTAAATCTATAGATTGAAATATTTCCCGAATTCTTACTACACATCTAGCATAGCTATCCCCGTCTTTTTCCACAATTGGTTCAAAGTCTAAATCTTTAAAAGCCGCGTAACCCAGAGTTCGAGCATCCTGCGCAACCCCGCTGCCTCTTAGGGTTGGCCCAACGGTTCCTAAAGTATAAGCTTCTTCTTTTGTCAGGACTCCAGCTCCAACCAACCTTTTTTGAACAGTAAAGTCTTTAATGAAAATCTCTGTTATTTCCCGAATCTCTTTTTCAAGTTCAAGAGTTTTCCGCACCATGCCTTGCAAAGTGTCATTGCTAATATCCTTGCGGACACCTCCTACTTTGCAAGTGCCAAATATAACTCTTCCACCAGTAGTTTCTTCAATCATATCAAGTATGGTTTCCCGGATCCTCCAGCTGTGCATAAATAAACTTTCAAACCCAAAGGCATCTGCCATTAAGCCCAGCCAAAGTAAATGACTGTGAATTCTGGAATATTCACCCCAAATTGTGCGTAAATATGATGCTCTTTCTGGAATTTCAATATTCATAATTTCTTCCACAGTTTGGCTGTAAGCCATGCCGTGTATAAAGCTGCAAATACCACAGATTCTTTCAGCTACGAAAACATACTCTAAGAAATCTCTTTTTTCCACTAATTTTTCCAATCCGCGATGCACAAATCCAATGGAGGGTAGTGCTTCTACAACCTTCTCATCTTCTAAAACCAAGTCCAAATGAATAGGTTCAGGAAGTACTGGATGTTGTGGTCCAAAGGGGATAATTGTACGATTAGGCATTTCCCTACTCCTCCTTTTTACAATCTGTTACATTAAATGGTGTTTTAATAGCTGTCTTATATAATTCGCCCTTAAAATCTAAGCTAATATCTTTAACTTTTACTCCAAACAAATCATGCATTTCATTTTCGTATAAGAAAGCTGCCCAAAAGATATCGCTAATGCTAGGTATTTCTACATCTTGACTAATGTTTAATCTTAAATTGATGAAATTTAATTGCTCATCTTCGAAGGAATAATTAATCTCAAATTCATCATTAAATAGAGAACAATTCATTTGCACAAATTTATATCCTTCTTTAGATAAAGCTTGCACCCGTTCTTTTATTTCATCTACTTTTATTTTAACTATTTTTTGTTCTTGGGTCATGCCGTTTCCCCGCCTTTTGTTAAACGTTTCTTTTTAGCCAAAGCTGCATTTTTCTCTTCTAAAACTCCTAAGCCTTGGACAATACCATCAATAATTGCTTCCGGTCTAGCAGCGCAGCCTGGTACATAAACATCTACTGGTATTACCTTATCAACGCCTCCCATGACATTGTAGCACTCGTGAAAAATACCACCGGATGTTGCACAAGCCCCAATAGCAATAACAACTTTTGGCTCGGGCATTTGATTATATATGTTCTCAACAACTGTTTTATTTTGTTCGTTAACTGATCCTGTCACTACAAATATATCAGCATGTTTTGGATTACCCGTGTTGATAATTCCAAACCTCTCTGCATCGTAAATAGGAGTAAGGCAAGCCAATACTTCAATATCACATCCGTTACAACTAGATGCATCGTAATGGATTAACCATGGAGATTTTTTTAGATAAGCCATATGCACACCTCACTTAATATAATCAATTCATTGCAAAATCTATCATAATAATTTTTAAACTATTTCCATAATGTAAAGGACTGCCAAATTAATCATCCCCAAGGTTACGGCAACAATCCAAGAGTAGTTTAACATTTGCTGCCATTTGAGTCTGGCACAAGTGTTGTCAATAAGAATTTCTAAGAAATAAGTTGCTAAAGCTAAAACTACAGCAAGGATCGGGTTAAATGCGAAGAAGAGATAGACAAAACCCAGCAGGAAAATATTTTCATACCAGTGAGCGACTTCAATCATCGCTAACTCCCTGCCTGATAGTTCAGTACTAATTCCCCTAACTAACTCCTGGTGAGCATGGTGAGAGCTAGATAAATCAAAAGGTGATTTCCTAAATTTAATTGTTAAGATATATAAGAAACCAATAAAGATTCCCGGAATATAGTAGGCTAAAGGCTGACTATATGCAGCCATATCAGCTACATTAAAACTCTTCGTAACCATATACATACCTATTGCCGTAATAATAACCATAGGCTCATAGGACATCATTTGTAAAAGCTCTCTATCAGCACCTAAGTGGCTGTACGGAGAATTTGCCGAATAGGCAGCAAGTATAAAGAATGTTCCTGCCAGAGTTAAAGCAAAGATAACTAGCAAAATATCAAAACCTGCAAAAAACAAAGCCCCAGTTACAATAGCAAAGATCAAAAAACAAAAGATATAGAAATTTTGAAATCTATTAACTGCAATGCTCTCTTTTTCTAATAATTTAAAAACATCGTAAAAAGGTTGCATAATAGGAGGCCCAAATCTGCCCTGCATTCTGGCAGAGATTTTACGGTCAATACCCGCTAAGATACCACCTAGAATAGGTGCTAGTACAACATACAGCGCAACAATAACTAATGTTTTCATAGAACCTCCACCCCAAACATTACGATAATTAATAGCGAAGAGATAATAACTCCAAATTTATAAAGCTTACCTTCTCCAAAATACTGTTCTAAATAGTAGTTTCTAATTTCATAAGTCTTAGTTCCCATGACACCGTTAAACTGAGTCTTATCGGGTACATTGGCACCGCCAAGATAAGTATCTACCTTGCGGAAGCTTTTGCCATATGAAAGCATTTTTAATGGCAATAAAACGACCAAACCCATCATAACGCTGATAATGGCAACAGTAGTTTTTGTTAGTGTTATGCTGCTTCCATAAACCAGAGCTACGTATGGTTCAACCATGGAGCTGGACATTACTGGAAACAAGAAACAAATTGCAATTGTCATTAAACCTAATACAAGCAGCGGCATCCATTGGGCACCTTCTATATGATTTACGACCTTCTTCGGTGCTTCCGTTACTGCAATAAGTTTTCCCATCCATTTAATCCAGAAGAACAAAGTTGTTGCGCTACCAAATGCTAAGAAAAGGGCGAAAATTGGTTGAATCTTGACTAAAGCTTCCATAGCGGCCCATTTACTAACCAGCATTCCAAAGGGGGCCAGGAACATACCGGCAATACCAATCATCATTAATACTGCTATCTTTGGCATGCTAACAATTAAACCATCCATACCCTCAATATCCCTGCTGTCAATTTTTTGGTCAACAGTTCCGCAGCAGAGGAACAGTAATGCTTTAGCAATAGCATGGAAAACAACTAAGAAGACAGCTGCCCAAACTGTTTCGTTTGTTCCAATAGCAGCGCAAGTTACAATTAAGCCTAAATTGGAGATAGTAGAATAAGCTAAAACTCTTTTTGCAGTGCTTTGAGAAATTGCGATACAAGAAGTTAGCAAGAAAGTTACTGCTCCAACCAAAGCTACGATTAGTCCAACAACTGTTCCCTGTAAAATAGGAGCTAATTTAATAATTATATATACGCCTGCTTTTACCATAGTGCTGGAGTGTAGTAAAGCTGATACCGGTGTTGGTGCCACCATAGCTCCCAGCAGCCATGAGGAAAATGGCAATTGGGCCGATTTAGTTAAGCCCGCAAAACTTATGAGTACTGCAGGAATTAAAGCATATTCTGGGCTGAGAGAAATTAATTTATCTAGTTCAATGATTCCTGAATTCAAATACAGGTAAACGATAGCTGAGGCAAAAGCTAGTCCACCAAGTAAATTCATTATTAAAGCTCGGAAAGAATTGTTAATTGCCTCTTCAGTTTGGGAATAGCCAATTAAAACGAAGGAACAAATGGTTGTAATTTCCCAGAAGAAATATAACCAAAGTAAGTTGTTAGATAATACGATGCCGAACATAGCTGAAAGAAAGGCAAAAAGTATAAAGAAAAACAATTTTTTTCTGTCCTTAACTTCCGGATGTTCGTGATGGTACTCATCCATATAGCCTGCAGCATAATAACAAATCAAGCTGCCTACTACACCGATAATTGCTATCATGATTGTTGTTAATTGGTCAAAGAATAAAGCATTTTCTACTTCCAAGTGATGTCCGTAAGTTAGGTCAAAGTAAACCATCAATCCTGCCTGCAAAACCATCAACAAAGAAGCTAAATATTTTTTGTGTTTGATGCCTGCAATGAAAACATACAAAGCTAAAGCTACTTCAATTAAAAGCATTCCATAATTAATAAGTTCTGAAGAAAAATTAAAATAAACAGGTGGGCTACTAAAATATAGCGCCAAAAAATAAATTGAGACAGCAACCAGAGCAAGTGATGCCACTTTCGTTAAAAAGTTCCGTAAGTTGTTGGGCAAAATGCAAAGGATAAATGCTGTCGCCAGTGGAAATAAAACTAAAAACAAAATCATGTTCACTGCCTTCACTTTCCTTTCTTTGGGTACCCATTATGTTATATGTCTGCTTTTACATTAACATTATTAGTAAACTAGGAAAATGTAATTTCCTGTCGTTTATTGTTTTATATTATTCTGAAAAATTGAAATTTATTTAATTTTGCACAACAATTGAATAATTAAATTATTTCTAGGACTATCTTGCTCTTTCTGTTTAGACTATTTTCATCAAAATATATTAAAAATTTAAAATTGTCACTAATCCTATTATCTTTATTATATTTTGATTCAATACTTAATTCAATACTTGATTCAATACTTGATGCAACGGATGTCAAAAACAAATGCAGTAATATTATCTTATAACTAAACAATAATTGAAACAAATTTTAAAATGTAAGCATAAAAAAATCGTAAATAATCTAGCTAAAATAGCATAGAAAATTTACGATTTTACTTTATCTCCTGCCCTGCAATTCCTCTGCAATTTTTTCTAAACTTACGCATTGTTGTACTAATAAAACCAATAAGTGATATAACAAGTCCGAAACTTCGTATGCAACTTCGCTTTCACTATTATTTTTAGCAGCTATAATTACTTCAGCCGTTTCTTCCCCGACTTTTTTTAGTATTTTGTCTATCCCTTTTTCAAATAAATATGTTGTATAGGATTTTTCTGGCCGTTTTTCCTGCCGGTCTAGAATTACTTCGTGAATTTCTTGTAAAACGCCCCCGAGTTTTAAGCCTCCAGATTGCTGGACTTCCTGAACTTTACTCTTGCCGTCTAGTTCCAATTTATTGTGGAAACAGGAATGATACCCTTCATGACAGGAGGCCCCAGTCTGTTCGACTTTAATTAGTAAAGTGTCAGCATCGCAATCAAAATACATTTCTTTTATTTTTTGCACATGGCCAGAAGTCGCCCCTTTATGCCACAGTTCTTGCCTGCTGCGGCTATAGAACCAGGTTTCACCTGCAGCTAGAGACTTTTGCAGAGACTCTTCGTTCATATAGGCTAGCATCAATACTTTGCCGCTTTTTGCTTCTTGGATTATTGCCGGTATTAAGCCCTCCGAATTATATTTAATCTGTTTTAAATTAATTGTCCCTTCACTCATTTTCTAACTGTCACTCCGTTCTCCGCTAAATACTCCTTAGCTTCGGCAATTGTATACTCTCCATAGTGGAAAATGGACGCAGCCAAAACTGCGTCAGCTTGACCTGTAGTTAAACCGTCCAACAAATGTTCCAAGCGTCCAACCCCGCCGGAAGCAATCACAGGAATATTGACGGTCTCACTTACGGCTTTAGTTAATTCCAGATCGTAACCGTCTTTAGTGCCGTCTCGGTCCATACTAGTTAAGAGAATTTCTCCTGCTCCCCTGTTCTCTACTTCCTTTGCCCAAGCTAGGACATCCAATCCCGTATGGGTTCTCCCTCCATGAACGAATGCTTCCCATGAGCCCTTATCTTTCCGTCTAGCATCAATGGCCACAACGATACACTGGGTACCAAATTTTTTAGCTGCCTCTTCTACTAGCTGAGGGCGTTCTACTGCAGGAGTACAAAAAGATACTTTATCAGCCCCGGCCGCTAGCATTGTCCGAATATCCTCAAGAGTTCTTAAGCCACCGCCTACGGTAAAAGGAATAAATACCTGTTCCGCCGTACGGCGCACTACATCTAGCATAATGTCTCTTGCTTCTACAGAAGCAGTTATATCGAGAAAGACTAGTTCATCAGCTCCTGCCCGATCATAGGCAGCAGCTAAAGCTACAGGGTCTCCTGCATCTTTAATGTCTACAAAGTTAACACCCTTCACAACTCTGCCTCGATGCACATCTAAACAGGGAATAATTCTTTTGGCTAGCACTTATGCTCACCTTCCTCAAATATAGCCAAAGCCTCCGGCAATGTAATACTACCTGCGTAAAGTGCCTTGCCAAGAATAGCTCCTTCAATACCGAAACCCTCTATTTTTTTCAGGGCTTCTAAATCGGCCAGAGAAGAAAAACCCCCGGAAGCAATTACACGCAACCCTGTTTTTGCTGCTAATTCTTGGGTGCTAGCTAAATTTGGTCCCTGTAAGGTTCCATCTAAAAGGGTGTCCGTAAAAATAACTCTTTTTATCCCCAATTTCTTCATATCAGCAGCAAGTTCAAGATAAGTTTTAGTACTTTCCTTTTCCCAACCGTTAGTAGATACTAGGCCATTTTTGGCATCAAGCCCTAAAACAATTCTTTCATCATATAAAGCACAGGCTTCCTCTACCAGCTGAGGATTTGTTACAGCAGAGGTGCCTAAAATAACTCTATTCACACCTTCCTCAAGTAAACTTTTAATGGTATTTAAATCCCGAATACCACCGCCTAGCTCCACAGGAATGTTAATAGTACGAATTATTTCTTTTACAACAGCTAAATTCTGGGGTTTACCGGCGAAAGCACCATCTAGGTCCACTAAATGAAGAAATTTTGCCCCCATACTTTCCCATTTCTGAGCAACTGCAGCTGGCTTCTCGGAAAAAACAGTGGCTTGATTCATTTGTCCTTGATATAGGCGGACACATTTCCCATCTTTTAAATCTATGGCCGGTAAGATTAACATTGCTGCACCAACTCTCCATAATTTTTCAAAATTTTCAAGCCATTAGTACTACTTTTTTCAGGATGAAACTGAATGCCAAAAACATTTTCTCTGCCTACTATAGCTACAACGTCCTGTCCATAGTCCGTAGTTGCTAAAATTACATCGGGCTCGGCAGGTATTACATGATAAGAATGTACAAAGTAGTAGGAGGATCCGGATTTGATTCCCTCTAAAATGGGGGTTTCTTGTTCAATTGCAAGTTGATTCCAGCCCATATGAGGCACTTTTAAACCGGCAGGTAGTTTTTTAACTCCTCCTTTAAAAATTCCCAAACCCTTATAGCATCCATTTTCTTCACTATATTCGAACAAAAGCTGCATTCCTAAACAAATCCCCAACAATGGCTTTTTAGACTCAACAACTTCCGTAATTACCTCTAGCAGATTATGTCCTTTGAGGCTTTTCATGGCATCAGCGAAGGCACCAACCCCCGGCAGCACAACTCCTTTGGCCTGTAAAATTTCAGCTGGATTATTGGTAATATAAGCTTCACACCCTACGCTTTCCAGGCCTTTTTGTACACTTCTCAGATTACCCATACCATAGTCAATTATTGCAATCATTCTAACCATCCTTTATGATACGAATTTCTATAAAAGCCCCTTGGTAGAGGGAATACCTTTCCCCTTTGGGTCTACACCGACTGCTTGCCGTAAAGCCCTTGCTAAAGCTTTAAAAATAGCTTCAATCAGATGGTGAGTATTTTGACCGTAGAATTTTTTTAGATGCAATGTTAAACCACTATTTAGGCAAAAAGCCCTCATAAATTCCTCCACTAATTCCGTATCAAATTGACCTAACTTAAAAAGAGGAATATCTATATCAAAATTTAGGTATGGACGGCCGCTAATATCTACAGCTGCCAGAATTAAAGTTTCATCCATCGGCAAAATCATTTGCCCATAACGATAAATATTTTCTTTTGTACCTAGAGCTTGTTGGAAAGCTTGCCCTAGGACAATGCCAATATCCTCAACAGTGTGATGTCCATCCACATCTAAATCCCCTTGGGCTTGTAACTCCACATCAAAAGAACCATGTTTTGCCCATAACTTAAGCATATGGTCAAAAAACGGGATACCTGAAGTGCCTAAAAATTCTCCACTGCCATCTAAGTTAATTTTAATCTGTATTTCCGTCTCTCCAGTTTTTCTGGCTATTTGCCCAATTCTAGCCATTAATACACCTACCCTTGTACTCTAACTCTAATGGCATTTGCGTGAGCATCTAGTCCCTCAACTGTAGCCAATTTAATCACATCTTTAGCAGCGGCATTTAAGCCAGATTGGCTGTAGGAAAGAACACTAGATTTTTTAAGATACATGTCTACATTTAATAAGGAATAAAATTTACCTGTACCTCCCGTAGGTAAAACGTGGTTAGGGCCGGCATAGTAATCACCTAATGGTTCTGGAGTAAAGTGGCCTAGGAAGATTGCTCCTGCGTTTTTAATTTTTCCAAGGAGCTCCATTGGATTATCAACAGCCAGTTCCAAGTGTTCAGGAGCAAAATCATTAGCTAAATCTATAGCCTCTTCAATATCACGAGTAATTACAATACCGCTGCCGTTATCTATAGACTGGCGGGCAATTGCTACTCTGCTCAACTTACCTAACCAATTTTCGACTTCTTGCTGTACTTCTTCAGCTAACTTTTTGCTAGGAGTAATTAAAACTGCCTTAGCTAAAGTATCGTGCTCAGCTTGGGAAAGAAGATCAATAGCCACAAAGCGCGGATTAGCAGTTTCATCGGCCACAATTAAAATTTCACTTGGCCCGGCTAACATATCGATATCTACCTGACCATAGACTAGTTTTTTAGCTACAGTAACATAAATATTTCCAGGCCCAACAATTTTGCGGACTGGTGCAAGACTTTCTGTTCCATAGGCTAAGGCTGCAACGGCTTGGGCACCACCCATTTTATAAATAGCTGTAACGCCGCATTCTTGGGCTGCTACTAAAGTATATGGATTCATTTTACCATCTTTTCCAGGAGGTGATACCATAATAATTTCTTCCACACCTGCAACAATTGCCGGTAGAGCAGTCATTAACACGGAAGAAGGATAAGCTGCTGTCCCTCCCGGAACGTAAAGACCTACTCTGTCTAAAGGACGATAAATTAATCCTGTTATATTTCCTTGTTCGTCAACATTCCACCAGGAATTCTGCAGCTGTTTCCTGTGGTAACCCATAATATTTTCTTTAGCTTGGCTTAAGGCATCTAAAAATTCCTGATCGACACTATTATAGGCTTCTTCAATCTCTGCTTTAGATACTTGCCAAGTAGCCTTGGTTAATTCAGCTTGATCAAAACGTTTTGTATAAGCAAATACTGCTTCTTCTCCATTAACACGTATATCTTCTACAATCTTTTGCACATTGTTTACTATTTCTTGATTTAAACTGTGGCCTTCTCTTAAAAATACGGAAGCTCCCTCTTCTGTGCTTTGGTATATTTTAATCATCACTTTTATCTCCTTTACTATTGTTTTTGGCTGCAGGCTTCACGGAATTTAGCTGCTATTTCCATTAAACGCTGATTTTTAATGCGATAGCTTACCCGATTAGCTATTAGTCTTGAAGTAGCTTCAAAAATTTCAGCAACGCTTTTCAAGCCATTTTCCCGTAAAGTTGTCCCTGTGGAAACAATATCCACAATCATTTCCGCCAAGCCAACCCGAGGAGCTAATTCAATATTGCCGTGGAGCTTAATAATTTCCATCTGCATTCCTTGTTTAGCAAAAAAACTAGCTGCCACGTTGGGAAATTTAGTAGCTACCCTGCTATGATTTAATTTATTTATTTGAAATTTGCCGTTTTCCTGATAGGAGGCTATAATTTTCTCCGGCATAGCTACAACAAATTTGCATTTACCAAATTTTAAATCTACTAATTCAAAGATATCGACTTTAGCTTCCACAATGGTATCTTTGCCTACTATGCCTAGGTCTGCAGCTCCATACTCAACGTAAGTAGGGATGTCTGTAGGTCGGCAAATAATATACCTTACCCGGGCTGCTGGATAATCGAAAAGTAAGCAACGGGAATCTGTCTCCAAACCCTCAGTAGGAAGCCCAATTTTAGCCAACAATTCAATGCTGGTTACTCCTAGTTTGCCTTTTGGCAAAGCAATTGTTATATAATCCATTATTATTCTTCTCCGTTCAACTCTAAGATTTGCTTAATTTCCTTCTCTCTCGCATATTTTTCTAATTGGACTTGATCTAGCTGCTGTAAATCTACTTCTACACTATAGCCCTGAGAGCGTAATTCTTTAGCTTTATGCAGCAAAGTACCATAATCACTACCCGTAAGCAGAAAATCAATTTGAGGTGAATCAATTCCGCTGCTTTGAGTCAACATGACCCTTTCTAAACCTAAGGCAAAACCTGTTGCTGGATAATTTAAACCAAATTTACTAAGTAAACCATCATACCGTCCCCCGCCGCAAACGGGGTAGCCTAAGCCGGAGGCATAACCTTCAAAAACAATACCCGTATAATATTCAAAATCCCGTAAAATGCTAAAATCAAAAAATACATAGGAAGCCAACCCGATTTTTTCTAAAATCTGATATACTTCTTCTAAAGATTTTAAAGCTCCAATTACATCAAGATCTTCACTTAAGGTCAGTGCCTTGGTCAAAACTTCCTTCCCTCCATGTAAAGAGGCTAATTCCAAAAGCTTAAAACTTTCTTCCCTAGAACAGCCATGTTGATCTAAAATATTCTCTAATTCAACAAAATCCTTAGCTATAATAGCCTGTTTAACTTGATTAAAAATACTAGGATCTTGGACTACTTGAGCAATTAGGCCCTTTGTAACCAGCACTTGCCCTATGCCAATTTTAAATTGTAATTTACAAGCCAGCAAAGCTTCAATGGCTAAAGCAATTACTTCTGCGTCAGCACCTACTCCCTGACTTCCGATTAACTCCACTCCAGCCTGACTAAATTCCCTTAAGCGGCCAGTTTGAATGCTTTCGTAGCGATAAGTGCTGCCGGTGTAAAAAAGGCGCAAAGGCAACAAAGAATTGCGTAGATAAGTTGCAACTAACCTGGCTATTGGAGTAGTCAGATCAGGACGCAGGGCTAAAATATGACCCTCTCGATCAATAAAATTAAACAATTGTTCCACAGGATTACCTGCTTCTTTTAATAATTCATAAAACTCAAAGGTAGGCGTAGCTACTTCCTGGTAACCCCATTGGTGAAACAAATCAGCTAAATTATTTTCTAGTAACCTTTTCTGCCAAGCTTCCTTCGGAAGAGTATCTTTGACACCTGTCGGTATTTTCAAAAAAGGCTTAAAATTATCCATTTTGGCACCTCTAACGCTTTAGTATGTTAAAGTGGTAATGTATTAAAGTGATATTACCATCATCTATTACTTCTGTCAATAACTAAACTTAAAATTTTTCAATTAAAAAGCAACTTGCTAAATATACGAGCAAATTGCTTAAGACAATAGTTGCGCACCTAACTTCGCTTCAATCTTTCCAGTACCAGCTTATAGCCATCGGCACCATAATTTAATTCTCTCTTTACTCTGCTGATAGTTGCAGTGCTGGCTCCCGTTTTTTCTCCAATGGTTGTATAGGTACAATCTTCCTGCAGCATCTTTGCTACCTCCAACCGTTGAGCTATTGCCTTAATTTCAGCTACAGTACATATATCTGAAAAAAAGCGATAGCATTCTTCTCTATTCTGAAGGCACAAAATAGCATCAAATAAGCTATCGACAGTTTCATCTTGCACTTTGTGATTAAAAGCCATTTCAGTTCCCCCTACCCTGCTCCTAACTTTCTAATAGAAAGTATTTTCTACAATACTATTTTAATTCCTTTTTGTTTAAAATTCTTTGAACTAAACATAGGTAATAATTGACTGCTTTTTTTCCATATGATATGATTAATTGCAGTTAAATATTATTTACTCTTATCAAGAGTAGGTTAAGGGACTGGCCCGATGCAACTCGGCAACCAGTTAGATTTGCATTTCAATCCTAACCCGGTGCCAAATCCTGCAGACTTGCTTCTGGCAGATGAGAGTTACAGCAATGTAAGCCTTTCTGCTTGTGTAGGAAAGGTTTATTTTAGTTTAGGAAGAGGAAATCAAAATGATAAAAATTTCTGGTTTGCAAAAGGTCTATGGTTCAGGAAAAAATCAGGTTATTGCCTTAGATGGCATCGATTTGCAGATTAAGCCTGGCGAAATATATGGCATAATCGGCTTAAGCGGTGCTGGAAAAAGTACTTTAATTAGGTGTATTAATATGTTAGAGAAACCTACCAAAGGCCAGGTCATAGTTAATGGACAAGACTTAACTAAATTATCAGCCCATAAACTACGTTTAGCCCGGCGCAATATTGGAATGATTTTTCAACATTTTAACCTCCTTTGGTCTCGCACTGTATCCGGCAATATAGCTTTCCCCTTGGAAATTGCCGGAGAAAAAGATAAAGCTAAAATAAGGGTTAGAGTAACAGAATTACTGGATTTAGTTGGCCTTGCAGATAAAGCTGATTTTTATCCTGCACAATTAAGCGGAGGCCAAAAACAACGGGTAGGAATCGCCAGAGCTTTAGCCAATAACCCTAAAGTTTTACTTTGCGATGAGGCAACTTCTGCCCTTGATCCCCAAACAACACAATCTATCCTGGAACTTTTACGGGATATTAACCGCCAGTTTAATTTGACAATTGTAATCATTACCCACGAAATGTCTGTCATTAAATCAGTTTGCGATTCAGTGGCTGTAATCGAACAGAGTAAAATAGTAGAATCGGGCCCTGTCTTAGATATTTTTACTAACCCTCAAACAGATACAGCCCGAAAATTTATGAAAAGCGTTATTAACACTGATTTGCCTGAAATTTTATGTAAGCAGCAAAATGGCAATAAACTTGTGAGAGTTTCTTTTATTGGCGAATCAGCAGCCCAGCCCATGATTTCTCACTTAGTACAGCATTATAATGTACAAGCTAATATATTGTACGGCAATATAGATCATGTTAAAGACACCATTTTCGGTACATTAATTTTTGAACTGATTGGAAAAAGCAGCGATGTCAGTGAGTCTATCTCCTATTTACAAAAAAACAATTTGAAAGTTGAGGTGCTGCAAAATGTATGAGGCAACCCTGCAGACCTTGCAAATGGTCATTTTGTCCGTTTTTTTTGCCTACATTTTTGGGATTCCTCTGGGAATAACTTTAGTTGTAACCTCTCCCGGTCATATCCTACAAAATAAGCTGATTAACCAGGTACTAGGCACTATTACCAATATTGGGCGTTCCTTTCCTTTTATTATTTTGCTGGTAGCAATTATACCTTTTACTCGCATGATCGTAGGTACATCTATCGGAACTAATGCTGCCATTGTCCCACTGGTGGTAGCCGCTATCCCTTTCGTAGGGAGAATGGTAGAAACATCTTTAAAAGAAATCGAATGGGGAATCATTGAAGCAGCTTTAGCAATGGGCGCAACTCCCTGGCAAATTATCTACAAGGTCTTAATTCCTGAATCCCTCTCATCCTTAATTTTAGGTGCAACAATTACTGCCGTTACTTTAGTTGGTTATTCCGCTATGGCAGGAGTTGTAGGTGCTGAAGGTTTGGGAGATTTGGCTATGCGCTATGGTTACTACCGATACGAAACAGGTATAATGATTATCACTATTATCCTGCTCATAATTATCGTTCAAGCTATGCAAATGCTGGGCGAGTATATAGCCAAAAAATTAAATAAAAAAACAATACATTAAAGGAGGAATTTTTATGAAAAAAGCTTTAGCAATTGTACTTGTTTTAGGCCTCACCATCGGTTTACTAGCCGGCTGTGGCGCTCAAAAGGAAAATGCCGGTGAAGGGCAAACCAAAAGCACTGGCAAATTAGTAATTGGAGCAACGCCCGTACCTCACGCAGAAATATTGGAAAAAGCGAAAGAAATGCTAGCTAAGAAAAATATTGAACTAGACATTAAAGTATTTACTGATTACGTTACTCCTAATACTGCTTTGGCTGAAAAAAGCCTTGATGCCAACTACTTTCAACACCTTCCGTACTTAGAAGATTTTAATAAGCAAAATAATACAGATCTAGTTTCTACAGCCGCTATTCATTATGAACCAATGGGTCTTTATTCTAAGAAAATTAAAGCACTTACTGAATTAAAAGCTGGAGATAAAATCGCCGTTCCTAATGATGTAACTAATGAAGCCAGAGCATTACTGCTGCTACAGGATAACGGCATCCTTAAATTAAAAGATCCAAATAACTTGAAGGCGACTAAAAAAGATATTGCAGAATATAAGGTTAAAGTAGAAATTGTTGAACTGGAAGCAGCCCAAATCTCCAGAACACTGCCTGATGTTACGGCCGCTGTAATTAACGGCAACTACGCTATTGATGCTAAGTTGAACCCTTCAAAAGATGCCATTGTTACCGAAGGTCAAACGTCTTTAGCTGCCAAAACTTATGCTAATATCGTTGTTGTTCGCAAAGGTGACGAAAACCGCCCAGAAATTAAAGCACTAGATGAAGTTCTAAAATCACCTGAAATGAAAAAATTCATTGAGGAAAAATATCAAGGTTCTGTACTTCCAGTGGAATAAAACTACAGCCTGTGGGCCTAAGCTCACAGGCTTTTTTATTTTGTAATTTTATTTTTTTTGTGCTTTAGCCCAAGAGTCTTTTAATGATACAATTCGATTAAAAATCATTTTCTGAGGGGATGAATCTGGATCAACAGAAAAATATCCTTGCCGTAAAAATTGAAATCTAGAGCCTGGTTTGGCTTCACTTAAGCTAGGTTCAACTAAGCAGGAATTTAGCACAATTAAAGAATCTGGGTTAATATTACTTGTAAAATCATTTCCTTCTTCTACATCATCTGGATTTTCTTTTACAAATAAATTATCATACAAACGTACTTCAGCTTGTACTGCATGACTAGCAGATACCCAATGGGAAGTGCCCTTAACTTTTCTTCCATCGGCAGACCAGCCACCCCTAGTTTCTGGATCATAAGTACAGTGAAGTTCAATAACTTCCCCTGTTTTTTCGTTTTTAACTACATCAACACATTTAACGTAATAAGCGTGTTGCAGACGTACTTCGCGGCCAGGAGCCAAACGGTAAAAGTTTTTGGGTGGATTTTCCCGGAAATCGTCCTGCTCTATATATAAAACTTTCGAAAATGGAATTTTTCTTTTACCTAGGGCAGTGTTTTCTGGATTTATATCAGCTTCCAACCATTCAACCTGCCCCTCTGGATAATTATCAATAATTAATTTTAAGGGGCGCAGCACTGCCATTGCCCTTGGGGCACGGTAGTTTAAATCTTCTCGAATACAATGCTCTAATAGAGCTATATCAACAATGCTGTTACCCTTAGCCACGCCAATTCGTTCACAAAAATCCCGAATAGACTCAGGAGTATATCCTCTTCTTCTTAGGCCCGAAATAGTTGGCATACGAGGATCATCCCAGCCACGAACATAGTTGTTTTCAACTAAAGTACGCAACTTTCTTTTACTCATTACTGTATAGGTGAGATTTAAACGAGCGAATTCAATCTGCCTTGATTTGCATTCTACATCTAAAGTTTCTAAGACCCAATTATATAAAGGACGATGGTCTTCAAATTCTAAAGTACAGATGGAATGGGTTATCCCTTCCAGAGAATCGGATAAAGGATGGGCAAAATCGTACATTGGATAAATCGACCACTTGTTTCCCGTCCGATGATGAGTTGCTTTTTGAATGCGGTAAAGCACTGGATCCCGCATATTCAAATTTGGAGATGCCATATCAATTTTAGCTCTCAATACTCGGGAGCCATCTTCAAACTCTCCTGCCTTCATTCTTTCAAATAAATCTAAATTTTCTTCTACAGAACGATTACGGTATGGGGATTCTTTTCCCGCCTCAGTTAAGGTCCCTCGATATTCTTTAATTTCTTGAGCGGAGAGATCGCAAACGTAAGCTTTGCCTAATTGAATCAGCTGTACTGCATATTCATAGAGCTGATCAAAATAATCAGAGGCATAAAATAAACGGTCATCCCAGTCAAAACCCAACCACTTTACATCCTCAATGATAGAATCAACATACTCCACATCTTCTTTAGTTGGATTAGTATCATCAAAGCGCAAGTTGCACAGCCCTTTATTCTGGGCAGCCAATCCAAAATTGAGACAAATTGATTTAGCATGTCCAATATGAAGGTAACCATTAGGTTCGGGTGGAAAACGCGTATGTACTCTATTACCGTACTTTTGCATTTTTAGATCTTCGTTAATTGCATTTTGAATAAAATTAATATTTTTATTTTCCTCAGAACTTGGTATCTCCATAATTTAACCTTTTTCCCCCTTAATATTAACTTTTCATTTCTCCTGTAGTTTTTTAGTATACTTCTTCTATTATAAACAAAAATTAGAATTTTACATGAATTTTTGAAAAATAATTATTAAGAGAAGCAGCCTTTAGGCTGCTTCCCTAAAAATTTATTTTTTTAAAAGCACTGAGGCGGCGCTGTAGGCGGGCAAGCGCCAGGTAATGTGACACATGGAGCCGGAACACAGAAACCATAGCTTGGTACTAATAATTCAACCCTTTGGATGCATTTAACAACCAAGCAAACTTCTACTTCACAAGTTACTTCCATTTCTTTGGCAGAAGCATCACGGATATCTGTAACTATACAATTACATGTGGTTATAGTGCTTTCGGAGCAGTCAGGATTTACACCAGGCGGGCAGCATAAAGTGACTGTTTTGGTAAAAGTAAATGTTTGATTGAAAACCTCAGCTGGATTATTGGTAAAAGGACTACTTAAAGTCATTGGTAGAGTTATAAGGAGAGTAATCGAGAAAAATCCTCCTCCAACTGCCCTTCTGGCGATTTCCTGGCAAGTTATGGGCTGTCTTAAACTACAAGGAATTACAGTTCCAATTGTAAAAGGACCACTCATAGAGCGTACAGCAGCATTAGCTCCAGCAGTAGAAGTTATGTTTTGGCCATCAGGTCTTGCTCTCGGAACCTCGGCCTCTTCTGAAGCAGTATCTGTCAGACTGTCAAAAGGTGGCATTATCGGGGAAGGTGAAGCACCACATAAAGGTATAGATACAGTACGAGTTACACTGTGGACCTGAAAACAACTATCATAAACCTTATCAACAGAAACACATTCAATTCGAGTAGGGGGTGGACAGCCTCTTGGTGGACAAACGCCAGGTCTTATAGGTGTTGTACTTTGTTCTTGTTGTTCTATTCTTTGTTCTTGTTGTTCTATTCTTTGTTCTTGTTGCTCTATTCTTTGTTCTTGTTGTTCTATTCTTTGTTCTTGTTGCTCTATTCTTTGTTCTTGTTGTTCTATTCTTTGTTCTTGTTGTTCTATTCTTTGTTCTTGTTGTTCTATTCTTTGTTCTTGTTGTTCTATTCTTTGTTCTTCTTTATACTCTTCATCCATAATCAAAAACCCTCCTTTTAGTTTTCACGTAATTTGGCTAGCAGTTCGATATATAATATGAAAGCTAGATGCAATCTGACATACCGCCAAACTAAAAGGAGCAATCAATTATCTTACTACTTTACCTAAAACTTTTCCAATGATATCATTAATTACCAAATTAGCAGCATCATCGTAGGAAGTAGCTGATTTATTAATTAAAACCAATTTCTTGCCTCCATAATACCGGACTAAACCTGCAGCAGGATAAACTACTAAAGAAGTGCCCCCTACAATTAGAACGTCTGCCTGGGAAATATACTTTACTGCTTCTTCTAGAACCTTATTATCTAAGGCTTCTTCATATAAAACAACGTCTGGTTTAACAATAGCCCCGCATACGTCACATTTGGGTATGGAAGAGCTTGCTAGAATATAGTCTAAAGGAAAAAATTTGTTGCATTTTGTACAATAGTTTCGATGTACAGAGCCATGAAGTTCTAAAACCTGCCGAGACCCAGCAAGCTGATGTAACCCATCAATATTTTGGGTAATTACGGCTTTCAGTTGTCCTCTTTGCTCAAGTTCAGCCAAAGCAAAATGAGCGGCATTTGGTTTGGCATCTTTAAAAATCATCATGTTGCGATAAAAATCGTAAAACTCTTCTGTATGCTGGACAAAAAAGCTATGACTTAACATTACTTCCGGAGAATGAGCATATTTACTTTTAATCTTATAAATGCCCTTTTCAGATCTAAAATCCGGGATATTGCTTTCTGTTGAAACTCCGGCACCACCAAAAAAAACAATATTAGAACTATTTTGGATTATAGATTTTAGTTTTTCAATACTCACAATCATCACCCTAAAATATTTTATTTCTATATATAGTTTAAACTATTTAGCTAAATTTTTCACTTTCTTCCACGGATTTGAGGTAAGATAACTGCGAAAATGATTAATAATGCACCAAAAAGCTGAATACCAGTTAACACCTCTCCAAAAACCAAAAAAGCCAAAAAAGCAGTAACAGGCGGTTCCGTAGCACTAATAATTGCTGCTAAAGATGGTCCAATAAGCTTTAATCCGGAGAAAAAAGCTAAAGTAGCCAAGACAGAGGAAATTATACTTAAACATGCTACATAAACCCACCCTTGCCAGGCAAAAGATAATGTTATTTCTCCAGAGCTTAAGCCAACGATACTAAAAACAAATGTACCTACTATGTAAAGCCAAGCCGTTAAACTAGATTCAGAAATTTCTTTAAGGACTCGATTTGAAAAAATTAGGTAAAAAGTATTGCACAAAGCAGCACCCAAGGCCAAGTAAATCCCAATTACTTTAATATTTGTCCAGGAACTCCAAAGTAATAATATAAGTCCAAAGGTAGACATTATTAAGGCAATTAATTTTACCTTGCTAATTATTTCTCCATTAATAAAATAAACCATTATTGCTGTAATAGTTGGATAGGCGAAAAAAAACATAATTGCCAAAGAAGCAGGCAAATAATAATACGCCTTAGATAAGAGGGCTACTGTAACTAGATAGGCTGTAAGAACTATACTTAAGTTAGGCCAAGATATATTTTTGAGTTTTAAAGTATGTCCAAGAGTCGAAGCAATAGCAACAAGAATAACTGAAGATATTAGATAACGGATGGTAAGCATGGTCCAGAGATTAAGACCGCTAGCATAGCACAGCTTCGTAAAAATAGCTTCCGTTCCAATAAATATAGCCGAAGCAATAACCAGCAATGCTCCTTTTCTTTCGTGATGCATAAATCTAACACTCCTTATGAGAACTTTAATTAGCATATTACTGCTCTATCTTATCACATTTTTTCCATTTATTATAAAATAATAAAAAAAATTGGCCTTACTTATTAGTAAGACTAATTTGATTGTACAAATATAATTAAGGATTTTTTAAAGATTGAATTTACTAATTGCTCCCTGTAAATCCTTAGCTAAATCGGATAAACCCTTGCTGGCGTTAGCTACTTCAGTCATGGAAGCTGTTTGTTCCTGAGAGGAAGCAGAGAAATTTTCCACAATTAAATGTATTTCTCCTTTGGATAATATTGTCGGAATGTAAAGAAAGTAATAAAAAAATACTACTTTTTGCTTGTATTTTATATAATACTCCTATTGACAACTATTTTAGTTTACAATATTTGTAGTTTACAATTCAAATAATTACTATACAGCAACAACAATTTTCATAAAGTGCATTTTTTTGGCTGCAGGTTTATAATAAGAAATATTGGCTGCATCGTAAGTATGTTGAGTTATCAGAGGAACTTTGCTTCCATTTTCCGTTGTAAAATCAGTTACAATGGCAGAATGGTAGATTACTCCGTCTTCACCTTCATACTGAATAATATCTCCTAACTCTAATTCTGCTAAATTTGAGACTTCGATGCCTCGTAAACCCCAAAAATTTGTTTTTCCGCGAACCTTAAGACACCAGTACAAAGAATGAGCTACAGCCCAGGATACAGACCAACGATCGTCATCTGTATTGGCTGTGCCCATATTGTTATACCACCAGGGGCGGGAGGTTCCATAAACCATAGGTGCACTGCCTGCTCTTAAACATTGAGATATAAAATTAGAACAGTCTACAGAAATATACTGATATTGGGGGTTAGGAGATAAAGCATAGGTAAGTGCGTATTCTACAGCTTTTTGACGGTTGTAACTATTGGTAAAAGGCCCAAAAATATAAGATTTCACTCTAATCACCTCTCCCATCTATTTTATGCTAGAGGAAAAGCTTGGTTAAAGAATTTGACGGCGAGGTAAAATTGATGATACCTGGAATTAGTTATGTGGTTAAAGCTGAAGACAAAGATTTGACTATTGCAGAAATTATTCTAAAGCGCTTGCAAATTTCCCATTCTTTACTTGTAAAATTAAAACAACAGCAAAAAATAACTGTTAACGGTAACCAGGTTTTTACTAATTATTTAGTTAAGCCTGGAGAAATAGTCCAGATAGATTTAAACTTAATTGAAGAAAATCAAATTTCTGCGGAAAACATACCCTTAGATATTGTCTATTCAGACGATGACTTTCTAGTTATTAATAAACCGGCGGGAATGCCCGTTCATCCATCTCGCCGGCATCAATCTGCCACCTTGGCTAATGCTGTTGCTTACTACTGGCAGCAACAAAACAAGCATCTGCTTTTTCGTCCCATTAGCCGTTTAGATAAAGATACTTCAGGACTAATTTTAATTGGACAAAATCAATTTGCCCATCAGGGGCTAGCTAAACAACTTTCCCAAAAACAGGTTTTAAGAGCATATGTTGCCTTGGTTGAAGGTAACATTAAAACTGAAGCTGGGACAATTAATTTCCCTATTGGACGAAAGGAAGGCAGTTCTATTGAAAGGACAGTGCTTCTAGATAGCAATTCAGACCGGGGACAGACTGCTGTTACTCACTATCGTGTTTTACAGCAATTTAAAGGATACACTCTACTTGCTTTACAATTGGAAACTGGCCGCACCCATCAAATAAGGGTACATTTAAGTTACTTGGGCCACCCCTTATGCGGGGATACCTTGTACGGAGGCTCCTCCACTTTAATAGGCAGGCAAGCACTCCATGCAGATAAACTATCTTTTCTACATCCACGCTTTAAGCAGAAATTAAATTTTAGCATTCCTTTGCCTACAGATATGATAAAGGCCATTAATTTGCTTGGCTAAATTCTACTTAAAAAAGAGCCTAACAATTGTTTCGGCGAAATCCTCTAAGTTGTCTTTAGCTTCATTTGCTTTATACCATTTGCGGATAATTTCTAAAACCCAGGATGGTACCGTAAATCCAGGCCGATAAAGTTTTATGTAGTAGTTATAATAAGCTTGCTTAAGGTTGTCCCAGCGCTTACATTCTTCGGTCTGGCCATAATCTGAAACATCGATTAAAAACCCTCGTCCTTCATGAACCAAAATATTTTTAGAATGAATATCCGTTGGATTCAGGTTTCGACTGCGAGCATAGGCAATAGCTTCATCCACATCATAAATAACTTGTTCTGGTATATAAATACCTTGGACTAAGCAATCATTAATATTGCATCCAGGGCGATACTCAATACAAATATAATTTTCCCCGTATCCATAGAAGTGGGGAAAGAAAGGAGAATCACCTAGTTGCTGATAAATAGCTGCTTCATCCTGGGCAATAGAAGCATACTTATCTGCATAAACTTTTATTGACAAATGAGGTGCATTTTTTAGCTGAAAAACTGCAGCCGAATTACCAACACCAACACAACGCCAATTAGAGGGATGGCTTTCTACTAAAACAGGGTCGCCTTTTCTAAGGGTAGTTACCCGAACATAAGACAGCTCTTTACTAATGTTTTCTAGCATTTCATTTTCTCCATTTAATAAGTCTTTTGTCTAAATTGTACAAAATATTGATGTATTTTGCCAGTAATTTGATAAAGGTTAGAAAATAAAAAAGCAAGGAATTGTCCTTGCAATTAGTATAACATTTGGCCAAGAGGTCCATTTTCATCAATTATATCTTGAATTTCATAAATGGAAATAGGAAAATACGGAAAACCGTAAGCATATGCGGTAATTTCATACAATGCAAAATATACCCCCTAAAAATTGATGTACTATAATTTATGCCTAGTTCATAAGGGGGTTAATAACTTCAACTTCAATTAGCTGGGAAATATTACTTATTTTAAAGTGCTCTATAACCAATATCTTTTCGATAGTGCATACCCTCAAAATCAATAAATTTCACTGCCTCATAAGCTTTATCAAGAGCGGTTTTTACATCTTTGCCTAAAGCAGCCACACCTAACACTCTGCCGCCATTAGTTACATATTTGCCATTTTGCAATGCCGTTCCAGCGTGAAAAATTTGAATATCCCCTAGTTTCTCTGCTTGGTCTAAACCTGTAATTACCATACCTTTGTCATAATTACCTGGATAACCTCCTGAGGCTAAAACAACACAAACGCTGGCTTCTTTTTTCCATGTAATTTCTATTTCCTCTAGGCGTTCATTTAAAATAGCTTCAATTATATCTATTAAATCTGTTTCTAAGCGCATTAAGACAGGCTGAGTTTCCGGGTCCCCAAAGCGGGCGTTAAATTCCAAAACCTTTGGCCCATCTTTGGTCAGCATTAATCCTGCGTAAATTACACCTTGGTAAAAACGTCCTTCATTAGCTAAGCCATCTATAATGGGTTGCAGCACCGTTTCAAGAATTTGCCGATTCAATTCATCACTATATGTTTTAGGCGGCGAATAAGCACCCATTCCTCCCGTGTTTGGCCCTTGATCGCCATCATATACTCTCTTATGGTCTTGAGACCAAACCATAGGCCGTACAACTTTTCCATCGGTAAAAGCTAAAACACTTACTTCTTCGCCCTGTAAGTATTCTTCAACTAATACTTTGGCACCTGCCTCACCAAAAGCTTGTCCACACATCATATTCTCAACAGATTCTAAAGCTTCCTCTATAGTAGCTGCTACGATTACACCCTTACCGGCAGCCAGTCCATCGGCTTTGACAACACATGGTGCGCCCAGCTTCCTGATAAAATCTTTAGCTTCCCCTACCTCCTCAAAAGTAGCATAGTCTGCTGTAGGCAGGTGATACTTAGTCATTAAAATCTTAGCTAAGCTTTTGCTGCCTTCAATTTCAGCAGCTTTTTGGGTAGGAGCAAAAATTTTTAAACCATTGGCTTGAAATAAATCTGCGATACCACGTACCAAGCTAGCTTCCGGCCCTACTACAGTTAGATCGATTTTTTCTTGGAGGGCAAAGGAAAGCAAGCCGTCTATATCTTCTGCTTTAATGGGTATACATTCTGCCAGTTTGGCAATGCCTCCATTACCGGGAGCGCAATATATTTTTTCTGCCCTAGGGCTTTGGGCAAGCTTCCAGACTAAAGCATGTTCTCTGCCTCCGCTGCCCACAACTAATATCTTCAAACTAGATCACTTCCTTATAGGCGGTTAATATCTACTTTTGGCCTATTGCTGTAAGTTTATTACTTAGTGTTTAAAATGTCTCATTCCTGTAAAGGCCATGGCAATTCCATGCTTATTGCAGGCTGCAATAGATTCTTCATCCTTTAATGAACCACCTGGCTGCACAATTGCTTTAACTCCATACTCAGCAGCTAAATCAATTGTATCGTGGAAAGGAAAGAAGGCATCGGAAGCAAGGACAGCCCCTTTGGCTTTTTCGCCAGATGTTTCTAAAGCTATTTTTGCTGCCCCAACCCGATTGGTTTGGCCTGGCCCAACACCTGTTGTTACACCATCTTTAGCAATAACTATGGCATTAGATTTAACGTGTTTAACAATTTTCCAAGCAAAATCCAAATCTTTGGTTAAGTTATCAGCAGCTTTTTGTTCAGTTACCCATTTCCAATCTCCCTGATTCAGTTGGGTATCCTTTTCTTGAACTAAAAATCCTCCGCTAACTTTTTTAATATCTACTGTTAGCTTTTCTGGCTGAGCAGTAGGAACAGTCATTAAACGCACATTTTGTTTTTGGCTTAAAATTTCTAAAGCATCTTTGCTGAAGCTAGGTGCCGCTACTGCTTCCAAAAATATTTTTACCAATTCCGCTGCTGTTTTAGCATCTACTTCTCTATTTAAACCAACGATACCACCAAAAGCAGAAACTGGGTCTGCTTCATATGCTTTAACATAAGCATCAGCCAAAGTATCAGCAATAGCTACACCACAAGGGTTGGTATGTTTAATAATGACGCAAGCCGGTTCAGTAAATTCTTGGACAATATTCCAAGCAGCTTCTAGATCCATAATATTGTTAAAAGATAATTCTTTACCCTGAAGTTTTTCAGCTGCAGCTATACCAGTATTTTCTGTACGATAAAAAGCAGCTTTTTGATGAGGATTTTCCCCGTAACGCAAATCTTGGATTTTTTCACCATTTAAGGTAAATTCAGGAGTAAATTTTTCTTTATCAAGTAATTCTCTCAGGTAATTACTAATTAACAAGTCATATTGAGCTGTATGGGTAAAAGCTTCATAAGCAAGTTCCCGACGGAATTCGGCAGTAGTGTCACCATTAGCTTTTAACTGAGCAATAATGTCAGCATAACGGCTCGGATTAACTACGACTGTAACATAAGCATGATTCTTAGCAGCACTTCTCACCATAGATGGACCGCCAATGTCGATGTTTTCAATGGCTTCATCAATTGTAACATTAGGTTTGGAAATAGTTTGTTTAAAAGGGTAAAGATTAACAGCAACTACGTCAATTGGGATAATTGAGTTTTCTTCTAGTTGAGCAAAATGTTCAGGAATACGTTTTGCTAAAATGCCTCCGTGAATTTTAGGATGCAGAGATTTAACCCTGCCTTCTAAAATTTCCGGAAAACCTGTTGCCTCGCTGACGGGAGTAACAGGAACATTGTTTTCCTTTAATGTTTTGGCTGTGCCACCTGTAGAAAGTACTTCAAATCCTAAAGCAACTAATTCTTTTGCTAATTGTACGATGCCGGTTTTATCTGAAACGCTAAGTAAAGCTCTTTTTTTCACGTTAAACCCTCACTTTCAATTAACTGATAATTTTAACTTTTCTCCCGACAATAGTTACTTTTCCTTGAGCAATTAAGCCTACTACCTGAGGAAACAGCCGATGTTCTTCTTGTAAAATACGTTCTGCCAAAGTATCTTCGTTATCATCATCTTCTACAGGTACAACAGCTTGAGCAATAATAGGACCGCTGTCCATCCCAGCATCCACAAAATGTACAGTACAGCCAGAATACTTAACTCCATACTCCACTGCTTTGGCTTGGACATGTAAGCCAGGAAAAGCTGGTAAGAGTGCCGGGTGAATATTAACCACTTTGTTGGGAAAAGCTGCTAAAAATTGTGGCGTAACTAAGCGCATGTAACCTGCTAAAACTACTAACTCAACTCCATAGGCTTTTAATTTTTCTACCAAGGCCAAATCATATTCTTCTCTGCTGGCATAATTTTCCGGAGAAACATATTCCGCTTTCACGCCATATTTTTGGGCTTTTTTTAAAGCGGGAGCAGTCTGGTTATCGCTTAAAACCAGCGCTATTTCCGCATCAATTTCTCTTTTTTTAGCAGCTTCCAGCAATGCTACCATATTGGAGCCTCGTCCTGACACTAGAATACCTACTTTTAACATTTGTACTCCACAACTCCACTTCCATTTACAATCTCTCCGATAGAGTAGGCCTTTTCCCCTAATTTTTGTAGATAGTCTAAAACAGCTTTTTCTTCTGCAGCCGAAACTACCAATGCCATTCCAATACCCATATTAAAGGTACGGAACATTTCAGCTTCTGATACACTTCCTAGTTTTTTAATCAGTTGAAAAATAGGCAGCACAGGCCAGCTTCCTAAATTGATTTGAGCGTTGACTTGGGCAGGAAGTATACGGGGAATATTCTCCGTTAAACCCCCTCCAGTAATATGAGCCATACCTTTAATTGTAAAAGACTGCAAAAGCTCTAAGACAGTTTTTACGTAAATTTTGGTTGGGGTCAGCAGTTCTTCACCTAAAGTTTGTCCTAGCTCTTGCACATTTTTCGTTAAAGGAATTTTCCCAACATCTAACAAAACTTTCCTAGCTAAGGAGTAGCCATTGGAGTGAAGACCTGTTGAAGCAATCCCAATAATTTTATCGCCGGGGGCAATATTTTTCCCGTCAATCACTTTACCTTTATCTACGATACCTACGGCGAAACCAGCCACGTCATAATCATCTTGAGCATAGAAGCCGGGCATTTCGGCAGTTTCCCCCCCAATTAAAGCACAGCCAGCTTGACAGCAGCCTTCAGCAATACCTTGGACAATTTGGGCTACTTTTTCCGGCACAAGCTTGCCAACTGCTAAATAATCTAAGAAAAACAGAGGTTCAGCTCCCTGGACCAAAATATCATTAACACACATAGCCACAGCATCTATGCCAATAGTATCGTGCTTGTCCAGCAGAAAAGCAATTCGCAGCTTAGTTCCTACTCCATCGGTACCAGAAACTAAAACAGGTTCTTGATATTGATCTTTATTTAAGGCAAAAAATCCTCCAAAGCTCCCTAAATCCCCCAGGACTTCCTGGCGCCAAGTTTTTTGGACGTGCCTTTTCATTAAACCTACAGCTCGATTGCCTTCTGAAATATCTACGCCAGCATCTTTATAGGTAATTGGTTTTTGTTCTTCCATTAGGCCATCCCTCTTTCCAGGGCATATTTGCCTTCAATATTTTTGGAGATTTCAATTTTGTAGTCACCATTAAAGCAAGCAACACAGAAATTTTCCCTAGCACTCTTGGTAGCTGAAAGCATCCCATCTAAACTCAAATAATGAAGTGTATCTGCTCCAATATATTTCTTAATTTCCTCTAATTCTTTCTGAGCAGCAATAAGCTCAGCCCGCGCTGAAGTATCGATGCCATAGTAGCAGGGATAAATAATAGGTGGTGAACTAATGAGTAAATGTACTTCTTTGGCCCCTGCGTTGCGCATCATTTGAATGATTTTTTTTGAGGTTGTGCCCCGAACTAAGGAATCATCAACTAAGACAACTCTTTGATCTTTTAACACATGGCCAATTGGATTGAGCTTTAGTCTAACCCCAATATCCCTCATTTTTTGGGAAGGTTGAATAAAAGTCCGTCCAATATAGCGGTTTTTCATCAAACCCTCTTTATAGGGAAGTCCCGATTCCTCTGCATAGCCTACTGCAGCTGCCGTTCCTGAATCAGGAACGGACATGACTATATCTGCATCCAGTAGTTTTTCCCTAGCTAACTGCTTGCCCATTTCTCGCCGGGCAATATTAACAGCTTCTCCATCAATAACACTATCTGGACGAGCTAAGTAAACTAACTCAAAAACACATAAGTTGCGATGTGGTGCAGCCATGGTTTTAATGGATTTTAAACCATTTGCATCGATGACAATAATTTCTCCCGGCTCTACATCACGCATAAATGTAGCACCTACTGTATCTAAAGCGCAAGACTCAGAAGCCAGGCAGTAGGAATCCCCTAATTTTCCGAGGCATAAAGGTCTTACCCCATAGGAATCCCGCACTCCAATTAACTTATCTTCAGTCATAACTAGCATGGAATAAGCACCTTTAATATCAATCATACATTTCATTAATGCTTCTTCAATAGGATTTTGCCCATAACGGGCGATTAAATTAATCATCACCTCTGTATCGGAGGTAGATTGAAAAACGGAACCGGTAGTACCTAAGGAGTATCGTAAATCGTTTGCGTTAGTTAAATTGCCGTTATGAGCAAGAGCAACCATTCCTCTTAAATAGCGGAAAGATAATGGTTGAGCATTAACTAAAGAAGGTGCTCCAGTTGTGGAGTAGCGTACATGACCAATAGCAATATAGCCCTTAAGTTTATTTAAGTTATCTTCATTAAAAACTTCTGCCACTAAACCCATATTTTTATGCAAATTAATTAGCTTTCCATCGGATACAGCTATGCCGGCACTTTCTTGTCCACGGTGCTGCAACGCATAAAGCCCATAGTAGGTCAAAGTAGCCACATCTAATTTAGGTCCGTAAATACCAAAGACACCACATTCTTCGTGTAGCTTATCATCTAAAAATTGGTTCATGCCGACACCCCCTCCAATTTTGATCCGTTTGTTCCATATTTTACCTCCAATTAGCTTTGCAATCTTCTTAAAACTTCTGCATAGGCTTCTTCAACTCTGCCTAAATCTCTACGGAAACGATCTTTGTCTAGTTTTTCGTTTGTTTCTGTATCCCAGAAGCGGCAGGTATCCGGTGAAATTTCGTCTGCCAAGATAACTTGTCCTTGATAGCGTCCAAATTCTAATTTAAAGTCAATTAGACTTAAATTGCATTGAGTGAGTCTTTCTTTTAAAAAGATATTTACATCCCAAGCCATTTTTTTAATCTGAGCAATTTCTTCTTCTGCGGCTAAATCTAATGTGGCAATGTGGTAATCATTAATCATTGGATCCCCTAGTTCATCAGATTTATAGCAGAACTCTATAACTGGCTTAATTAAAGGTGTACCTTCTGCCAAACCTAAACGTTTTGCTAAACTTCCTGCTGCAATGTTGCGTACAATAACTTCCACTTGAATAATCTCTACTGCTTTGACGAGCATTTCCGTATCGCTAAGCAGTTCTACGAAATGAGTTGTAATTCCTTTTTCTTCTAAATACTTAAAGAAAATAGCGGAAATTTGATTGTTAAAATAGCTTTTGCCTTGAATTGTTCCTTTCTTTTTACCGTCAAAAGCTGTTGCATCATCTTTATATTCTACCCAATATAAATCAGGGTTGTCTGTCTTAAAAACTTTTTTAGCTTTACCTTCATATAGTTGTTCTAATTTGTTAACCATTGTCTTTACACCTCTTTTTAGTTAATGCCAGCCCGTTTAAAAATATAATCAATCTGTTTGAGATGATAATTATAATCGAACAAATCCTCAATTTCATCCTGTGTCAACTTATTCATAATATCCTGGTCAGCTAAAACCAATTTTTTAAATTCCGTTTTCGTCTGCCAAGCTTGTAAGGCGTTTCTTTGTACCCATTGGTAAGCATCTTCTCGGAGAATGCCTTTATTGACAAGAGCAAGCATAACTCTTTGAGAAAACACTAAACCTAAGGTTTTTTCTAAGTTAGACCGCATATCTTCCGGGTAAACTACTAAATTTTCCATAATATTATTAAACTTAGCCAACATGTAATCTAATAGTATTGTAGAATCAGGAAGAATAATTCTCTCTACTGAAGAATGGGTTATGTCCCTTTCGTGCCAAAGAGCAACGTTTTCTAAGGCTGCTAAAGCATTGCCCCTTAGTACACGTGCCAGCCCTGCAACTCGTTCGGCAGTAATAGGATTCTTTTTATGAGGCATGGCGGATGAACCTTTTTGTCCTTTGGCAAAAGCTTCTTCAGCCTCATGCAAATCCGTACGCTGTAAATTGCGAATTTCAGTAGCAAACTTTTCTAAGGAACTGCCGATAACAGCAATTGTAGATAAGTAATAAGCATGGCGGTCTCTCTGGATAATTTGGGTAGATACTAAAGCCGGCTTTAAGCCAAGCTTTGCGCAAACATATTCTTCTACTTGGGGATCAATATTGGCAAAAGTTCCTACTGCCCCCGAGATCTTCCCCACTGCAACCTGTTCTTTAGCCATTTTTAGTCTTTCTAAAGATCTATCTACTTCTGTTACCCAAAGGGCCATCTTTAAACCAAAAGTAATGGGCTCCGCATGAATACCGTGAGTTCTTCCAATCATTAAAGTATATTGATATTTTTTAGCCAGTTTAATGAGTATTTCTTTTAACTTTACTAGCTTCACCTGTAAAATATCTGCTGCTGCACACATTTGCATACTCAAACAAGTATCCAGAACATCGGAAGAAGTCATACCCATATGAATGTACTTTGATGCATCGCCAACTTTTTCAGCTACAGCAGTCAAAAAAGCAATTACATCGTGGCGGGTAACTTCCTCAATTTCAGCAATTCTAAGCAATTCAAAATCTGCTTTCTCTTGA
The DNA here is from genome assembly GCA_031628995.1 of Bacillota bacterium LX-D. Classification (NCBI taxonomy): domain Bacteria; kingdom Bacillati; phylum Bacillota; species Bacillota bacterium LX-D. Next base: position 127,694 of record JAVLUO010000001.1, read on the forward strand.
ATTTCTTTTAAAGCTTCCATAGGAATCTTGCCTAACTTGGCCTGGGCTTCACATGCTAAAACCTCAATTTTTAGCCAATTACGAAAACGACTTTCATCGCTCCAAACTTGACCCATTTCTGGGAGAGTGTAACGTTCTATCAAGGAACCTTCCTCCTTATGACCTAAGGTCTTTTTAGCTATTTTTTTCGGCTAGGTAACCATCAATACCCAGCCGCTGTAATTTTTCCGCCTTTTTTTGTAACTCTGTCGCTAATTCTTGCTTGAATTCGGCTAATTTTTGTCTTATTTCCGGATATTTAACTCCTAATATTTCAGCAGCAAAAATGCCTGCGTTTTTCGCACTATTAATAGCCATTGTGGCTACGGGTATTCCCTTGGGCATTTGTACAATAGCGTATAATGCATCCTGTCCTTGTAAAGCTCCTGAACTTATGGGAACACCAATTACAGGTAAAGTAGTTAAAGCTGCAATTACTCCAGGTAGGTGAGCCGCTGCTCCTGCCCCGGCAATTAGCACTTCTAAACCTCTACTTGCTGCCTTTTCTGCATATTCTGCAGTGCCATGGGGAGTACGGTGAGCTGAGGAAATAATAACTTCATAGCCAATGTCAAACTGAGCTAAAACATCGGCTGCTTCCTTCATTATTTTTAAGTCAGAGTCGCTTCCCATTACTATACCAACTTTTATTTCTTCTGCCATGATAATTCCTCCTGAAAATTATATGAAGGTAAAGGTCTTCCAAACTTAAAATTAAAGCCCAGACAGTCAGGTTTGCCCAAAAGCTGAAACCTTCCCGTCTGGGCTTTTACCCCTCCGGTGTAGCGTGTCAACACGCCTGTACCGCTCGGACACTAACGCCCTAGGTACACTTTCTGCTTACTGTCTAAAGTTTAGCAGATTGAAATCCTTAAAGCAATGTAAAATACGAACATTTTTAATAAGATTAAAATTTTTGTTCGTAGTTATTGTTAAATTAATATTTCTAAGCGTTTGCTAAGAAAGCGAATGTTGAAAGGTAAATCTGAGCCCTTTTCTCCATCAATACTGGTAGCAATGCTGCTATCTGCATAAATGTTGCAGATGGAAGTTCTAATAATTGTTACATCCTTATCGTTTAAAGCGTCGCTACTTAAAACTTTAAAAAATAAGCTGGCCATTTCCAAGTGATTACAGTTTTTAACCAGTACAATATCCATAATTCCATCGGTAAAATCAGCACAGTCAATTAAATTTGAGAACCCGGCAGCATGTTTGCCATTTAAAACAAGGAACAATAAAACTTCTTCCTCCCAGGTTTTTTGCTCTGTTTCCAGCTTAATATTAAATGATTTGATACTAGTTACCTCGCTTAATGCTTTTAGATAATAGGCAAAAGGGCCTAAATGCTTTTTAAGCTCATTTTGGGTGTTAAAAGACACATCGGCAAAATTTCCCCCGGCACAGCTGCTTAGGAAATATTGTTTTTCATTAATTAGTCCTACATCAACAGCCATAGTCCTGCCAGCTAAAATAAGCTCTAAACATAGATTTAAATCCGTAGGTAGACCAAGGCACCTAGCAAAATCATTACATGTTCCTGCAGGTATAAGCCCAATAGGTAAATGGATATTATTGGATAACAAAATATTGACAACAGAATTAAGGGTGCCATCACCGCCGGAGATAATAATAAAGTCAAATTTCTCCTGTTGTAAAAGTTGGACTAACAAGAAACTGTCCCGAAAGTTTAAGCGGTAAGGAACAATAAAAATATTTTTTTCTTGGAGCCGCCGGATAATTAAATCTAGCCTATTAACTACTCCCCTATCTCCAGAAAAAGGATTATAAATCAAAAGAGCCCTTTCCATGTTTCTCCTCCGTCAACTATGTTTCTAAACTTTAAAAACATTATGACACAAATTTGAAAAAAATAAAAACAATTCTGTGCCAGCTAATTTTTTTCGTTTAGTTCTTTTAGTAATTTTTCCAGATCTAGCCCGTGAACTTGGGCAGCCTGCTCTAATTTTTCCATTTGGGCAGAAGGACAGCCTAAACAGCCCATGCCATTGTCAATTAAAATTTGAGCTGCCTTGTCATTGGCTTTTAGTGCTTCGCTAATTAAAGTATCCTTTGTGATTTTCAAAATTAAATCCTCCTCACATTTTTAGCCATAATAAATATAGTATACCTAGTTAAACAATTCCTAACCATGCCGGGCAAACTAAAAAAAGTGCAGATTATTGGCCTGCACTTTTTTCTATGTCCTACTTTAACTTTTGCTTTCCAATTTAGTAATTAGATCGTACAAATCTTCTAAACTTCCTCTATAATCAGATTCAACAAGAAGGCCATTTCGATTAATTAAAAATTCATCAACCAAAAAAGTTTTCATTCCTATTTTTTTAGCTACCATATCCTCATCAATATCATTTCCAACCATTAGGCATTTTTCAGGTTCAACATCAATTTGGCGCGTAATTTCTAAAAAATATTCCATATTGGGCTTGCAAGCATGCATTAATTCATAACTTGTAATTAAAACAAAGTCGCTCTGGTCTATACCTGCCCAACGCATTCTCTCAACTAAAGCAACTAGAGGAAAGACAGGGTTTGTTGCAACAACTAATTTAAATTTTTTACGTGCTAAGGAAATAATATCTTTAACAATAGGTTTAGGTATGATATCGTTCCCTAATATCCAAAAATGTTCATTATAAAATGCGTCAAAATCCGGTAAAATTTCATCTCGTGCCAAGCCAGTTGATTGGCTAAAAGCGTTAAAAAAAGACTGCTCATTGCTAATATTTAGGTCGACATCTTTTACCATAACATCTGTAGCAGCCACTAATTCTTTAATAAACTGCTCAGGTTGCATGTATTTTGTCATCTTGCTGCTTATTAATTTTAAATAGTTGTCAACAAATTGGTCTGTATTAATAGGCAATAATGTACCATCTAAATCAAAAAGTATGGCCTCTATCATAGAACCACTCCTAAGGTTATACAGAATAATTAGGTGCCTCTTTGGTAATGATAATGTCATGAGGATGGCTTTCGATTAAACCAGCTCCTGTAATGCGAACAAAACGTCCTTTATTTTGTAAATCATCTATAGTTGAAGCACCACAGTAACCCATACCTGCTCTTAAGCCGCCTATTAACTGAAATGTAGTATCTGCCAGGGGTCCTTTGTAAGGAACTCTACCTTCTATGCCTTCTGGTACAAGTTTTTTACTATCCTCTTGGAAATACCTATCTTTACTACCTTCTTTCATAGCTGCTAAAGATCCCATGCCTCGATAGACTTTGAAACTTCTTCCTTGATAAATTTCAATTTCACCAGGGCTTTCTTCAGTTCCCGCTAACAGACTTCCAATCATAACCACATTAGCACCTGCTGCAATTGCCTTTGTAATATCGCCGGAATGTTTAATACCACCATCTCCAATTACTGGAACACCATAAGGCTTAGCGGCATTTGCACAATCGTAAATAGCAGTAACTTGGGGAACACCTATTCCAGCAATAACTCTTGTTGTACATATAGAGCCAGGCCCTACTCCGACTTTTACTGCATCAGCCCCTGCTTTAATTAAAGCAACTGTTGCTTCTGCAGTAGCAACATTTCCCGCAACTAAATCTACATAGGGAAAAGCATCCTTAACCTTTTTTACCATTTCAATTACACCTAAAGAATGACCATGGGCAGTATCAATTACGATTAGATCCACTCCTGCTTCAACTAAGGCTTGGGCTCTCTCCATTGTACCCTGAGCTATCCCAATTGCTGCAGCTACTCTTAGTCTACCTTTGCTATCTTTTGCCGCATTAGGATATTGTCGTGCTTTTTCAATATCTTTAATGGTAATTAAACCTCTTAAGTTATAATTCTCATCAACAATAGGTAATTTTTCTACCTTATGTTGCTGCAAAATTTCTTTTGCTTGTTCCAAAGTAGTTCCAACAGGGGCAACAACTAGATTGTCTTTTGTCATTGCTTCGCTAATTTTGCGGGTAAAATCTTTTTCAAAACGTAAATCCCTATTAGTTAAAATACCAACTAATTTACCTTGGACTGTAATCGGTACTCCGGAAATATGGTATCTTTCCATAATATTTAATGCATCTTCTATTTTATGTTCCGGACTTAAATAAATTGGATCACTGATTACTCCATGCTCCGATCTTTTTACTCTATCTACTTCTAGGGCTTGTTTTTCTATAGAAATGTTTTTATGTATAACACCAATTCCACCCTCTCTGGCCATGGCAATAGCCATTCGGGATTCGGTGACTGTATCCATCCCCGCACTCATAATAGGAATATTCAATTTTATATTTTTTGTTAAATACGTACTGACATCTGCATCTTTAGGCAAAATTGCTGATTCTGCTGGTATCAGTAATACATCATCAAAAGTTAATCCTTCCTTGGTAAACTTATCTGCATTCAAAGCTGTTCCTCCTCTTACTGTCCTGATATATTTCCAATTATTATATCACAAAATTTATATCTGGCTATACCAAAATACTTTGAATGATATTTTATTTAAGAAAAAAAGCAGGTTAATCCTGCCCAACAATGGAGTGAATACCATATTTTTCAAAATGCTCTCGTAAATTTGCTATTGTTTGCTCCGATACATTTAATTCTTTAGCTATTTCCATATCCGTACGATTCTTAGCTAAATTTTCAATAAAATTATCAAATTTTATTCCAGCGTCATGGGCTTTTTCCTTTAAACTCGGCTCCAAACTCCATGGTACTCTAGAAACATAATCATCATTCAATTTTGGTCACTCCCTTATATATTTGAAAATTATTATAACCAAAATTGTTTTGTATTATGTTATTTTATAGATTTAAATGACAAATATCATTATATAGCTTTAAAATTGCTTTATCGCCATAAAATTGCAGTATATTTAAGGCAGTATTCCCTTGGGATAAACTCCAAAAACAATCTAAACTCCAGCCCATAGCTGCACTAATTACTCCTCTAATTGTGCCACCGTGACTAATGATAGCAATTCTTTCTTCAGGGTATTTTTGGACTAAATTTAGCAATGCTCTATGTGAACGTTCCTGAAGCTGCTCACAGGACTCCCCGCCAGGAATACAAACATTTCCAGGAGCATTATACCATTTTGTTGCGATATCACCGTAGTCTGCCATTATTTCATCATAACTTAAGCCTTCCCACTGTCCAAAATTTAGCTCTCTAAATTCAGGTAAAACTGTAACTTCTTTTTGATGAGGCTCTGCAATTATTTTTGCTGTTTCATATGCTCTTGAAAGGTCGCTAGCAAAAAAAGCAGTGATTTTTTTTGTCTTTAATTTATCTCTTAACATCTGCGCTTGTTTTTGTCCCTCCGGACTCAAAGCTACATCCGTATGGCCTTGATATTTCCCACTCTCATTCCATAGAGTCTGGCCATGCCTAATTAATAAGACTTCGGTCATTTTCTCCTCCTATTTATATACTAAAGGATATTATTAAGTTCTATTAAAAGCCTTAAATTTTCTTCTCTAGTTCGTACAGCTACCCGTATATATTTATCTCCTAAGCCAGGGAATGTTTTACAATTACGTATTAAAACACCTTTTTCTGCCATTCTATTTACTAACTCATCTGAGGTAATTTCTCCGGTAATTTGTACAAGAACAAAATTAACTGATGGGCAAAAAGCTTTTAGCCCTTTAATTTCATTAAGTCTAGTAAAAAGAAAGTCTTTTTCAGTATTTACGTATTCAATAGTTTTAGCTTGGAAGGTGGAATCGTCTATAGCAGCAATGCCAGCTGTCTGGGCAAGTGCATTAACACTCCATGGATCTTTTAATTTTATTAACTTCGAAATAATATCTGGACTGCCAAAGCCACATCCTAAACGTAAACCGGGTAAAGCAAAAAACTTTGTTAATGAATGTAAAATAAATAATTTATTATTTTGAGCTAGATCATGCCTAACAGAATACTCTTCTTTATCTCCTATAAAATCAATAAAAGATTCATCCACTACTAAAAAAGTCTGATGTTTCAAACACAAGCTTTGTATTTGGCGCATTTTTTTATAGTTAAGGATTGTACCAGTTGGATTATTTGGATTGCACAGAAAAAACAAATCAATTCCTGAAAGTTTTTTATCTAATTCCAGCAAATCTATGTTAAAATTATCTTCACTATGTAAATAATAATACTCAATTTGAGCTTTAATAGTTTCAGCTCCGCGAACATATTCAGAAAATGACGGCGCTAAGGTTAATATTTTTTGGGGCTTAAGTAAATGACAAATTAAATAAAGCAATTCAACTGCTCCATTGCCCACAATAATTTGATTTTGCTCAATTCTAAAATATTTTTCAAGTTTTTGTTTTAATTTTCTAGAATCAGGATCTGGATAATGCATTATTAAATCTAATGAATCCTTTATTGTTTCAAAAACCCTTGGTGGGCAACCTAATGGATTAATGTTAGCGCTAAAATCTATAAATTTTTCTACCTTAAATCTACTCTTAGCCCATTCTAAATTCCCGCCATGTTCTGGAACACTAGCATTCATAAACTGCACCACTTTTCATTTGGGTAATTTACTTCAAGCACTTCTAACCCACCCCCAATTAAATTATTCCAATAAAAGTTAACTGGGTTGTTAAAAACGTTTTGAATTAATTTTTCCCATTCTTCTACTCGATCATCATTTTCATCTATAAGAATACCTATTACAGTGCCACTATGAGCTATGTTTACACCATAGCCTTTAAAACTTAATACCTGATCCACTAACTTTTCTAATCCCGGTTTATACAAAATTGCCTGATTTGCTAGGGAACTAATTGTAGCAGCTTCACCAATTAATTTTGGAGAGGCTTTTTCTATACCCTGAGTTATCAATTGTACTGCTTTTTTTATTTCTTTTTCTTTAGCTAAATTTTTTTCCCACAAATCTTCTTTTTGGTTAAATTCAACAGTATCTACTTCTCCACCTGGATCTACAATACATATTTTTAATTTTGGAGGCTGTCCCAGCATTTGACACAAAGATCCCTTTAAATGATCAAACATTACAATTCCGGGGAGAAATGTTCCATCGGATGGTTCAATTTCTAAAGCAATTTTCGTAATATGATCTAATGTTAATTCTTTATCTAAGGCTAGTGCAGCTGCCAATGCAGCTGCGCTAAGGTCAGCGGTACTGCTGGCCATACCCTTACCAGCAGGAAGTTGGGAACATATTTTGACCTCTGCCCCATACCCCCAACCGAACGCATCAAATACCTTACTAACTGCTTGAAAAGCTTTATATTTATTGGCAGAACCATATATCATTTTACTTCTAGAAACTAACTTTACACATACTTCAGAATACTGATTAACAGGGCAAGTTACTAAAAAATTCTTACCATTTATTACCCCCTGAACCAATTCACCACAGGAACCTGGAGCTCTTACCTTGGCGTACACAGTATCCCTCCTTACATTAAACTTAGTATTAGCAGCGCAAGCAATAAAACGTACACCTCTGTTAGTTCAGCATAAGCTCCATAAGTATCTCCTGTAAAACCACCTAAAAAATTACAAATTAGTCTGCCATAAACCCAGGTAGCTAAGCAAACTAAAGCGATTAGTATAAGTCCGATTTTCCAATTGAGTATCATTAAAAAGAGCAAAGTTAATAACGTACTGCCCAAGACTTGTTTTTTTGTATTTCCTTCTGCATATAATTTACCTAAGCCCTCAGCACGCAAATAGGGAAAATAATGAATTAATAAAACCATCCCCCAACGGCTTAGAATAAATGCTGATAAAAATAAGGGGTAAGATAATTTCGTTGATAATTCTAGATAAAGACTATATTTAAAAAGCAATGTAACAACGGCTGCTGTAACACCATGGGCTCCAACTCTACTGTCTTTCATAATTTCTAAAACTCGTTCTCTAGAGCGATGAGAAAAAATGCCATCGGCAGTATCAGTCAGACCGTCTAAATGCAAACCGCCTGTAATTAAGACATAGGAAATTAGTAAAATAACACTTAAAATTGGTGCTGTTAAAAAAGGACTTAATATATAATGTTCCCCAACTAAAATAGCACCTATTAGTAGGCCAACTACAGGATAATATAACAATGCCTGCACGAAATATATACTTTCAAAAGTAAATGTTGGACAAGGTATTCGGGTTAAAAATTGTACTCCCGATAGAAAACTCTTCAGTTGTTTCAACTAATCGTTTCTCCCTTCACAAGTATATATAAACTTAGAATTTCGAATCTCGACTTTTTTTAGCATACATCCGGCAGTTATTAAGGAAATTTTGAGCGGCAATAGGATTGCCGACTAAGTGACAATGCAAATAAGATGCTAAAACATTTTCATGAGCGTACCCTTCATATTTAATTTTCCCTTCCACAGTCTGATAGCTATAGGCCCAAGGAAAATCATTTGCAACGTCAACTAAAGAAGAATAATGGAATTCATGCCCCCGGAGTTTTTGTTCTTTTAAACCCAAAATTGAATTTGTAATAGCTTCATACTCACGATAACCCATTCCTGCCAAGCGTCTTTGCATTTGAGTCTTGGCAGGAACAATTCCAACCATAGGGAATTCTCTACCTTCAAAATCTTTTATAGCTTGACTAAGATACATTAATCCTCCACATTCGGCATACAAAGGCATGCCCTGCTCTGCTTTTTGGCGGATATCTTGTTTTAGTGCATTATTTTGCGCTAACTGTTCTAAAAACATTTCCGGGAAACCACCGCCGATAATTATTCCACTAATTCCCTCAGGCAATGCTGCATCTGTTAAGGGGCTAAAAGATATTAGCTGAATACCTAAACTAGTTAAGTAATCTAAACTGTCTTGGTAATAAAAAGTAAAAGCTTCATCCTTGGCAATAGCAATTTTTAGTTGTTCCGTAGATTTAGCGTTCTGTATATTTTGCTCAGAAATAGCTAAATCAGGAGCAGAATTAGCTATAGCTAGAATTTTTTCCAAATCTAAATGTTCTACAACTTTATCAGCTATTTGTATAAAATTATCTTTTAAGTTTCCTCGCTCAGCCATTGGGACTAATCCTAAATGTCTTTCAGGTAAACTCAGTTCTTGATATCTTCCTATATAACCTAAAACAGGTACTTTAGTACGTTCTTCAATACTTTTTTTAACCATTGTTAAATGGCGATGGCTGCCAATCCTGTTTAGGATTACACCAGCAATCTTAATTTCCGGATCCATTAATTGATAGCCTAGGACTATAGCTGCAGCGCTTTGAGCCATGGAATGGACATTAATAATTAAGATAACAGGAGCCTTTAGCAGTTTTGCTACCTCGGCAGTACTGCTCCGGAAATTTGGATCCTGATGACCGTCGAATAGTCCCATTACCCCTTCAACAATAGCTATATCGGCTTGGCTACCAGTTTTGGCAAAATTGTTCTGTAAAGTTTCCTCACCCATCATCCAAATATCCAGATTTCTTGAAACATTACCTGTAGCATAAGTATGATAACTAGGATCAATATAATCGGGTCCAACTTTGTATGGCTGAACTTTGTAACCAATCTTCGTTAAATAACCCATAATACCAGTAGTAATAGTTGTTTTACCGACACCACTATGGGTACCAGCTAACACTACGCGTGGAATTTTCATGCTTTATCCCTCTTTCACCACAATAAGCAAACTAAACCAAGCGCTATCCCCAAAGCACAAGTGCAATACATTAAACGGATTGTTGTAATAATATGTAAAGGTTTTTTTTCAACTATATCTTCACCCATTATAGCTCTATTTGAAGCTATTCCCCCATAGTAATTTAATCCGCCTAAAGAAATTCCTAATGCACCAGCCACAGTCGCCTCCGGCAAACCGCTGTTTGGACTTGGATGTTTTTTGGCATCTTCTCGAAGATATTTCCAAGCGCTACGCCAATTGAGTTTACATAATACACTTGCTAGAAGTAGAAGTCCTGCAGTTATCCGAGCTGGAATATAATTTGCTACATCATCAACTAAAGCAGCAGCTCTCCCAAAATATAAATATTTTTCGTTTTTATATCCTAGCATTGAGTCCATAGTATTTATGGCTCTATAAGCCAAAGCTAACGGTACCCCTCCAATTAAAGCGTAAAACAAAGGAGAAATAATACCATCCACTATATTTTCCGCTACTGTTTCAACAGTAGCCCGGACAATATCTGCTATTGACAATTGATCTGTATCACGTCCAACAATATAGCCTACTTTTTGTCTAGCCAACTGGATATCTCCTTTTTGCAGAAGAAGAAAAATATCATGTCCAGCTTTAGCCAAACCTTTAATGGCAATTGTCGTAGAAAGGAGCCATCCCGAAGCAATAACCCCTACCCAATAATTAATTTTAAAACACAACCAAAGAATTAGAAAACTCACTGCGTATGCAAATATGATAACTAAAGCAACTAATACACTACCCAACAGAATTTCCCTTTTAGGTGAATTTTCAGGGCGGCGACGCAAGATATTTTCTAAAAAGGTGATTACATACCCAAATATTTGTGTGGGATGTGTAAGCCATAAGGGGTCGCCAATTAGTAAATCAAAGGCCACGGCCAGTAAAAATATTTCTGATGATAAAAAATACTGCACATTATTCACCTCTATTGAGGCCCACAATATTATAGAGCAAATCCATATTCATACTAGTCCTGACAACATCGGCTAAAAGATTATAATCTTTTTCTCTTTGTTCAATGTAATTTGCCAAAGCACCTTTATAAGGAGCCCAGCCCTTTTTCTGCCGTAAAATGTTTAAAACTTCACGACGAAATAGATCATTATCGAAGATACCATGGAGATATGTTCCCAAAATGTTACCATCAGGGCTTACTGCTCCATCATATTCGCTGCACACCTGATCTCCTCTCTTTTTCAGTAAAAAGGCAGGATGTAATTCTTGCTTTAAGGTTGTTCTTCCCATATGTATTTCATAACCTGTTACTTTTTGTCCTTGGCAAGAACTTAGAAACGTCCCTGAACCATAAACTTCAGCCTCAACTAATGTTGTAATTTTCTCTGGCTCAAAAAAGGTTTCCATAGCTAAAAGCCCCAAGCCCTCTTTAGAATCTCGCTTAGTTTCAGTATGATGAGGATCATGTAGCCACTCACCTAAAATTTGAAAGCCGCCGCAGATTCCAATCACTGGAACTCCATCTTGAACTGCTTGTTTGATGGCAGTAGCAATGCCCGTTTCTTCAAGATAACACATATCTTCAATTGTATTCTTACTGCCAGGTATAATAATTAAATCAGGCTTTCCTAAAACATCATGTTCTCCTAAATATCTCAGGTTAACATCTAATTCTTGTCCTAGGGGATCGAAATCGGTAAAGTTAGAAATACGAGGCAACCTAACGACTACAATGTCTAGTTGGTCTGCTTGCTTTTCCGTTGGATGACTTTTCTGCTCCTCTAAAGCAACGGAATCTTCATCAGGTATAGAGAAATCTTTAAAATACGGTACTACACCTAAAACTGGTTTTCCTGTTTTTTCTTCAATAAAATCGATTGCTGGTTTTAATAAGTCTATATCTCCTCTGAACTTGTTAACTATAATACCAGCAACTCGGTCACGTTCATCGGGGTCTAATAATTCTAAGGTTCCTACAATAGATGCAATAGCCCCGCCTCGGTCAATATCAGCCACTAGCAGCACAGGTGCATCTGCCATTTTTGCTATCTTCATATTGGCTATATCTCTCGGTTTTAAATTTACTTCTACAGGGCTACCTGCTCCTTCAATGACAATTACGTCAAATTGTTCATTGAATTTATCCAGGCAATCTTGAATAACTCCTAGTGCTGTCGTGTTAAAATTCATGTGATAATCTTTAGCTCCAATATTCCCTATGGGTTTGCCTAGAATAATAACTTGGGATGAAGCATTACCAGTAGGTTTTAATAAGACAGGGTTCATTTCAACAGCAGGATCTAAGCCAGCAGCTTGAGCTTGGACAACTTGAGCCCTTCCCATTTCGCCACCATCCTTAGTTACAAAAGAATTCAGAGCCATATTTTGAGATTTAAATGGTACAACTTTTAGACCATCTTGCTTAAAAATACGGCATAAAGCAGCTGCTAAGACGCTTTTACCTACATTAGAACTTGTTCCTTGAAGCATTACTGACTTGGCCATTATAATTCCTCCTAGACAAGTTTAAGTAAAGCATTGGTGATGGTAGCAGCAATTGTGCTCCCACCTTTATTACCTTCGATAGTTATATACGGTATAGTAGATTTCGTTAGTTCTTCTTTAGATTCCCTTGCACCAACAAATCCAACAGGTGTACCTATAATTAAAGCCGGCTTTATTTGCTTAGTTTCTACTAACTCTAACAATTGAAACAAAGCCGTGGGGGCATTACCAATTGCCACAATGTTGCCATTTAATTTCTCGCCGAAATATAACATGGCTGCCATGGAACGCGTGATGCCCTTTGATTTTGCCATTTCCACTACTTCTGGAGCATCAATAACACAGTTTACTTCTCCACCTAGCTTTGCTAATTTTTTACTATTAATGCCGCTTCTTACCATTTTTATATCTGTAAAAACACTGCAACCATTTGCAAGAGCTTTTTTAGCTGCTATAATGGCTTCAGGATGAATTTTAACTAATGGTGCATATGCAGGGTCTCCTGTTGTATGTACAACTCGAAAGATTACTTTCTCTTCTTCTGGAGTAAATGTATATTCTTGCATTAACCCTCGAATTATCTCCATACTTTTATCTTCAATTAGATTGGGGTCCGTAATATACTTCATCTATTCGACCTCCTTGATGCGATCAATAATAATGTCCACAATTCTTGGGTCGCTTCCTAAATTGGGAGCATATAAAATTTCTACGCCTGGATGCTTGGTTCTTTCCTCAGCCAATATTTCGGGAATGTCTTTTTGGACATGCATACCTGCAAAAAGGAATAAAGGCATTACAACAATTTTCTCAACATCTTGTGCTGCCAGTTTGGCAATAGCGTCAGAAATTGTAGGCTCAGCTTGGGACATAAAGGCTGGTTCTACGATGGCATTTTTCATTCTATCTTTTACTATTTTAACAATGTCGTCTAAACCACTATTAGCTTCATTCAATCTACTTCCATGTCCTAAAATAACCACACCTAGTTTCATTTTAAATCTCCTTTCAGTACTTGCAATAGTTTCGAAAGATCACTAAAAAATTCCTGGCCAGTTAGGTTTTCTTTTGGCCTTCGAATAATTACCATAGGCAATCCTAAGCTCTCCGCGGCAGACAATTTTGTATCGAAACCTCCACTTTTACCGCTTTCTTTGCTAACAATAACTTCTACCCCAAACTCAGAAAAAATCAATTTATTCATTGTTTCCGAAAAAGGGCCTTGGATAGCAAGAATATCTTTAGGTTGAATACCTAAGTTTCTACATTGGGCAACAGAAGCAAGTTCAGGCAAAACCCTTACTATAAGTCTTTGCTCAGGGCCCCGAACTCGTACAAAATACTCCAGGTTTTTAGAGCCAATTGTTGCTAAAACTGTATTGCCTAACTTAAAAGCAGTTTCTGCAGCTTGTTCATATGTATTTACCCAGATAACTTTCGAGCAATCATTTTGGCAGCGGCATTCAGGTCTAGTATAACGGAAATATTTCACTCCGCATTTGGCAGAAACAGTACGTGCTAACTGAGAAATAGCAGTTGCGTAAGGATGAGTTGCATCAATTAGAATTTCTATCTTTTTTTCTTTAACTAATTGAACTAAATCCTGCTCCTCAAGAGCATCAACAAGCACCTCTTCAGCACCGCAGCTTTTGGCCAATTCTCCGCCATAGGAACTAACTGTTGTCACTAAGACCCGGCAGTTAAGGCTTTGCAGCTCACGAATTAATTCATTTGCCTCCTTAGTGCCGCCTAATACCAAAATCACCAAGAGTACCCCCTAGGAGTTACGATTTTCCCACCCATAACTTTTGTCTGTGAATTGCCAATTAAAACAACAGTAAACATGTCAATAGGCAATTCTGTAAAATGCTCTAAATCACTGACAAACATTTCTTGTCCAGAGCGTAAAGCATTTTTAACAACACCTACAGGTGTATCGCCAGCCCGAAATTTCAAAAACATTTCCCTGGCTTTTTCAATATGCTCAACCCTCTTATGGCTTTTCGGGTTATAAAGTACAACAACAAAATCACTACTAGCTGCAGCTTCTAATCTTTTCAAGATTAACTCCCAAGGGGTTAATAAGTCACTTAAACTAATAATGCTAAAGTCATGCATTAAAGGTGCACCAAGTACTGATGCCCCAGCGCTTGCCGCCGTAACTCCCGGGACCACACTTATCTTAATTTGGTTTAGTAAGCCCTTTGTTTCAGCCAATTCCAATACTAGGCCGGCCATACCATAAACGCCTGGGTCTCCACTTGAAATAACAGCAACGTTCTTGCCTTCAGCAGCTATTTCCAAAGCCTTTTGGCATCTTTCAACTTCTTTAGTCATACCAGTACCCACTATTTCCTTTTCCTGATCGACTAAGAGCTGCTTAATTAATTCTAAATAAGTTTTATAGCCTACAATTACATCTGCCTCCAGCAATGTGTTGTAAGCTTTAATTGTCATATCTTCAATTGCTCCAGGACCAATGCCTACAATTGCCAAATGTCCTCTGCAATAGCTACCGTTACCTTCGGACATTTGGTTTTTCTCAAGATCAAATGCGCTGTATTGGCGCCCAACAATGCTGCCGGTTCGCAAACTCCTTCAACTCCTATCTTATTTAGCACAAAGCTTGATTTACTTAAATCAAACTGCCGTTGTATCATGTCTTCTATTCTTTTAACTGCAAAAAATTCAGTTTTAACCCCTAAACTTTGAGCTGCCGCTAAAAGACCTTTCTCCTTGCTTTTGAGGTCAATCGAGCATATTTTCTTAATGCTTAATATTGAACGAGCCACTTGTTTTAAAGCTGACTTAATGGCATACATAATTTCTTCTTCAGTGGTGCCAGCTCTACACCCGATACCTAAAACTAAGCTTTTAGGTCGGAGATATAAGCAATCTTTTCGGGGTAATAACAGCTCTTTACTAGTCAAAAATGCAGCTGCACAGCCATCCTGCTTATATTGCTCTAAAGGAAGCACTTCAGCCCAATCACTAATTAGGTTTTTGAGCTTGCTTACATCTTGAAAGGCTTCTTCATAAAAAACTTGTGCTGGCTTATTATTGACTAAAGCACTGTTTAAGTATTTGATGTTTTCCTTTGGTTCTAATTTTAGCTTGGCATCTCTGGCAATAATATCTATGGCAACTTTACCCTGTAAGTCACTGGCTGTCGTTATCACTGGTTCAGCACCACTTATTGCTGCTAATTCTAAGGTAAGCTGATTTGCACCACCAAGATGGCCTGAAAGTACGCTTATAACATGTAAACCTTGTTCATCCATAACCACAACTGCAGGATCCGATGATTTATCTTTAACATAAGGAGCAATAACCCTAACTACAATTCCCAAAGACATAATGAAAAGCAATTGTTGATGCTCAGCAAATAAATCTTTGGCAATTGATGCTAACGGCTCACTAAAGGCATGAACGGAAATATCCCCCTCAGTAATTTTAGTAGGACAATAGATTATAACTTTCTTAGGGATAGCAGCAGCAATTTTTTTTGCCTGTCTAAGTCCCTTTGAAGTTAGTACAACTATTGCAAGAGCCATTATTTTGCGCTCCGGTAACCATGGCTAAAATTCGCATCATAAAGCTTTGATAAAGCGTATTTATCACCTAAAAAATGGCCTACGATTACTAAAGCTGTCTTAGTTATTCCTGCAGCTTTTACTTTTTCTACAATTGTATCTAGTGTGCCAAGAACAATTTTCTCCTCAGGCCATGATGCTTTATAAACTACAGCCACAGGAGTATCTTGAGCATAAGATGTTTTTAGATCTTCTACCATATCTGCTAAAGAGTGAATGCTTAAAAAGATACACATGGTAGCTTGATGTTGAGCTAAGGAGCGTAATCTTTCTTTTTCCGGAACAGGTGTCCTGCCCTCCATGCGAGTCAAAATAATTGTTTGAGTAACATCTGGCAAAGTATATTCTTTTTTTAGACTAGCAGCAGCAGCTAAAAAGGAACTTACTCCTGGAATTACTTCATAGGTAATATTATGTTTGTCCAAAATATCCATTTGTTCGCGAATTGCACCATAAATGCTAGGGTCACCAGTATGTACTCTTGCTACCTTTTTACCTTGAGCGATACTTTTAATCATAACGTCAATTACATCTTCCAAAGTCATTTCAGCGCTGTTATAAATTTCAACTTCAGAATTCAAGCCGTCTAATAGAGCTGGATTAACTAGCGATCCTGCATAAATAACTACATCTGATTGAGCAATAATTTTTTGTCCCTTGACAGTAATCAAATCAGGGTCACCAGGGCCTGCTCCTATAAAATATACTTGAGCTTGCATTACGCTTTCCCTCCTTGTTTAATCAAAATTAATGATAAATAATCTGGTTTTTGTCCTTTCATCTTAGCTAAATCATACTCTATCTTTTCTTCAGGCTGTCCACAGCGGCTAACTAAAATACTTTGGTTAAGAATGCCTCTTTTTTCTAAAGTAGCAATAATCTCTTCAAATTGCCCAGAAACTTTCATAAGTATGATGTTAGAAAAAGTATCTAAGACAATTTCTAAATCTGCTACATTTTCAACTGCAGGTATAATTGCAAGCTTTTCATTACCTTCAGCTAATGAGATATTAAGTTGTGCTGCTGCTGCTGCGAAGGAGGTAATTCCCGGAATTGTTTCAATTATAATTTCAGGATCAACTGTCGCTATATATTGTTGGACATAAAGGTATGTACTATATAAACTGGCATCGCCCAAAGTTACGCAGACGACATTTTGCCCTTGGCGCAAATAATCAAGAATTGTCTCGGCTGCTGCATTCCAATAGGACTTCAGTTCGTCAAAATTTTTCGTCATAGGCATAATTAATTCTACAATTGTTTGTTTTTCTGTTAAATAAGAGCCGATAATTTTTAATGCAACGCTTTCTTTTTCTTTACTAGCTTTTGGAACACAAATTATTTTAGTTTCTTGAATTAAGCGTATTGCTTTTAAAGTGAGTAATTCCGGATCTCCTGGGCCAATACCAATTCCAATAAATTTACCTTTCACTAGCTCTTCACTCCTCGAATAATATACACAGGATTATTGCTTTGAAACGCTTTCGTAGTTCCTAAAGGCATTAATTTCGATACATTAATTACACAAGTATCCGTTATAAATCCTAGCTTTTCCAGGTTGGCAATTCCATACCAAAGAGTGTCTATGGTAATAGCGTTAATTACAATAATACCTAATGGTTTTAACTTCTCGGCACAAACTTGTAAAGTATCAGCTAATGTTCCACCTGTCCCTCCGATAATTATCCTATCTGCATCAGGCAAAGATTTTAATGCTTCAGGGGCACTGCCAGCTATTGCTTCTAAATTTTCCACTTTAAAGTTCTTTTTGTTTTCTAGAATCAATGCTACCCCTTGGGGATTTTTTTCAATGGCAAAAACTTTACCTTGATTTGCTAATAAAGCAGCTTCAATGCTAATGGAGCCTGTGCCTGCTCCTACATCATAAACACAATTGTCTTTCTGGATTTGCGCTTTTGCTAAAGTCACTGTCCTGATTTCTTCTTTTGTCATCGGCACTTTTCCGCGGATAAAGAACTCATCCGGTATCCCGGGTGCCATATATGTCATTTTATTATTCATTTTTAATCACCATCACGCAAGGAGTAGTATCCGCAGAATTTAATAAGCTTGATAAAGTAGTTTTATTAATACTTTCATTTTCATAACTTAAGTTTTTGCAGATATAGGAAATTGAATCTTGTCCTCCATTTCCCAACCAAAACCGAGCTATTTTTGCCGGATTATTTACGGGATCAGTTAACAGCGCAAGTTCTGGAAGTTGAAAATAATTTTTCAGCTCATTTAAATCTCGTCCATGGGCACTAAGCAAAATTGCATCTTGCCAGGGCATACCCAGCTTGGCATAAGCCATTTGCAGAGAACTAATTCCTGGAATCACCTGCATTTCTTCCTTGGGAAATTTTTTTTTCAAGAAAGTGAGCAGGCTATGAAAGCCAGGATCACCTGAAACTAAAACCGCAATATGTTGATTTTGATTCTGCCGAATAAAATCTACAACCTCATTTAATTTGCCGGTTATTTCTTTTTTTTTGCCGGTGTGTTGAGGAAAAAGTTCTAAAGCTCTTTTTCCTCCAATAATAACTTGCGCACTATTAACAACTTCCACAGCTTTAGGCAAAAGATAATCTTTATGACCAGGTCCAATACCAACGACACTTAACAAATTTTACTGCACCTCAATTCATAAATTAATTGGGCGGCAGTTTTGTCCTGTCCCAGAAAGTCTCCATTTAGAGCAGTTAAAATAGTCCCAATTTTAATTTGATTTGCAACATGACTTTCTGCTTTTCGGCTAACTGCCTCTGCTAAAATGTTGAATAAATAATCCATTTTAGCTTCTTTGATTAGCCCTACAGCCTCTTCAGCCGTATTAGCGTAAACAATCCTTTTAACCAAATCAGCATCAGCACCATTTAAAAAAGCATGTGTAGCCATAATTTCCAAACGAGCATCTGCCACTTTACTATGGGTATGAAAAATCCCCCCTGCAACTTTTACTAACTTGCCAATATGACCATATAAAATTATATTAGAGACACCAAGTCTGCTGCATTCCTTTAACATAAACCCTACAAAATTACTCATTTGAATTACTGCGTTTTCAGGCAAGTTAAAATATTCTGCAGCTCTTTTTTGTCCCATTCTACCAGGAGTCAGTACAATTGTACTGTATCCAAGGGCTTGAGCCATGGTTACTTGAGGAACTAAAGATGTTTTAAAAGCTTCTTCTGACATGGGTTCTACTATTCCCGTAGTTCCTAAAATAGAGATACCACCAATTATACCGAGCTTTGGATTTAATGTTTTAGCAGCAGCTTTTTCACCTTCAGGTACACTAATTTCAATTTTTAAGCCTTGATCAGGTGCCAAAAAAGGGCTAACTGCATCCTTAATCATCTTCCGGGGTACTGGATTAATAGCTGGTAAACCTGGTTGAACAGCTAATCCTGGTTTAGTTACAATCCCAACCCCATGCCCTCCAGTGATTTGGATTCCTTGGCCAGTTAAAGTTACCGAAGCTTTAATCTCCATACCATGGGTTATATCGGGATCATCACCACCGTCTTTAAGTACACTACAGGAAACTTTATTTTGTTCAAAGGTAATATTTTTAATAGGAATCTCTATAGTCGTATTTAAAGGTGTCGTAATTTCAACCTTATCTAAGGAATCACCTTTTAGAAGAGCCAGTACTGCACCCTTTGCCGCTGCTGCCGCGCAAGACCCAGTAGTATAGCCTCTCCGCCACATTTTTCCATCATAATTGCGAAACTTAGATAAATTTTGCAGTGCTTGTCCAACTGTTAAATAATCCTGAACATTGTTTTTCTCGTTAGGGATAAATAAGCCTCTAATACTATGTAAATTTAAATTATCTTGCATTAATAGTGCTGGATTATTAAACACACTTTCTGGAGCATCAGCTAAAATTGCTTTTCCATCTTCCAGCACGATAATCTTATCTGCAAACATGGGAATTAAATCTAAGTTACTAGTTGCATAAATGATAGTTGTTTTTTGTTGATGCAATCCCTTTAAAACTTGGAATAACAAATTAGTATTACCTTGATCCATTCCTGCAGCAGGTTCATCTAAAATAATAATTTTTGGCTCTTCGACTAAAATTCGAGCCAGTGAAACCATCCTTTTTTGGATAGAACTTAGGTCAGAGAGGATATTTTTTTCATAACCAGACATTTGTATCTGTTCTAAGTATGAATGTACTTTTTCTTTTAATTGGTCTTTTTGCATCAATTTATTATGTAAACCAGAAGCCACGTATTCAGTAACAGACATATTTATGGCTTTGTTATCATCAGTCTGAGCCAAATAACCTATTTTCAGTTTAAACGAATTTTCTGTAGAATAGTTTAGAAAGAATTGTTCCAACTCTCCCAGGAAGCTAGTCTTTCCACTACCATTTGTTCCAAAAATAGCAATTGCCTCTCCTTGGTTGATTACTAGTTTTGTATTGGCTAAAGCTTTTAAATTACTTATTGTTAATACTTCCATGGCGGATCCCTTTCTCAAAGTAATTAACATTTTGTAAGGCTTTTAAACTAATAGGAATACCTGCAAAAACAAAATATATTTCTTCAGCCGCAGCACCTATTTTTTGATTCGCCTCGCCAACTACATCTCGGTATAATCTACCAAGCCTTGATTCAGGTACTAAACCTAGTCCAACTTCACTTGAAACAATAACAAATGTTGCACCTGATTGGATTATAGCCTCTTGTAATTCGCCCAGTTCCTGAAAAATTATTCTTTTTTGTTCTTCTTCATCTGCTTCAGAATTTTTCCAAAGCAAGTTGCTGATATAAACAGTTAAACAATCCAATAAGATAGTTTTTCCAGTCAAATTAGTTTCTCGGATGAATTTAGCTATTTGATAAGGTTCTTCTACTGTTTGCCAGCTAGCAGGCCTGCGTTTTTGATGTAGTTCTACCCTTTGCTGCATCTCATCATCATTAACTTCAGCTGTGGCAATATAAACTACAGGAGAAGAAAATTGTTCAACCATCTGTTCGGCAAAAAAACTTTTACCGCTTCTTGTGCCACCTATAACCAAATAAATCTTACCTTGCAAAAGACCACTCCCTTACCCCACGCTTAACAAAAAAAGACCTTTCCCACGTTAGGTAGGCAAAGTCTTCTAATCTATTTTGACACCTGTCCCTTACGCGAAGGACATTGTGCAAAGCAATAGGTAGGTTTCCTGGCTTACGGTTCATATTTGCCTCCGCCTTCCCGATTTACCCCAGTGGCAATTGAAGGAATATCCCCGTTACAGTGGCGCGACCGCTCAGGCTTTCAACCTGATTCCCCTTAAACCTATCACTTCACTTATAAAATTTTTCTAATCGTTAAAATAATTTATTTAATTATAACATAGGCTAGAATAAATATACAATAGGCATGTTCCGGCCACATTAGATCAGACTTGATTACAAACTGTTAGTTTTTTGAAAGATTATTTTAGCATATTTCTCGTTTTGAAGTTTTAGTATTTGTTTTTCACGTTCTTTTTGTTCCAGTAATAATGCTTTCTCTTTTTCCGATTTTTCTAGCAAATACATGAGTAGGTGGCGTCCAGATTGGAGTCGAGTAATTCTTTCTTCTAACCTTTTAATTTTTTTTTTAACTTTTCAAGTTCATAATCTTGCATTCCATCACAACCTTATCTTCATGTTTTTCTTAAATATATGCCTAAGGAGCGATTTTATGAAAACCAGATTTATTTACTTTATTTTTCAGCTCTTTAATAATAGTATACGGTGCTTCTACAGCTCCGATTTTACATCTAAATTCGTTTCCCCGGCCATGATAATCAGAACCACCAGTAGCAATGAGCCCATATTTAGAACAAAGTTGAAGGCAATATGTGGTCTCTTTTTGACTATGTAATGGATAATAAGCCTCTAACCCCTCTATTCCCAGCCCAAGCAGTTCTTGAACAAGGCTTCTGTCGTTTAATAATCCCGGGTGAGCTAAAACAGGGATTCCCTTGGCCTCTTTAATCAAGGCGATTCCTTCAGCTATAGAAATTTTCTCCCTGGGAACATAAGCGGGGGCACCCTTAACTAATAGTTTATTAAAGCCCTCTTCAATTGAGGAAATATAGCTTTTTTCCATTAGTGCTTGAGCTATATGCGGTCTGCCCACACTTCCTCCTCGGGCAATAGCTAAAATGTGCTCCCAATCAAGCTTAAACCCTAGATAATTTAATTTTGCTACAATACTTTTTGCTCTTTTAACTCTATTATCTCGCAAAGTCGAAAGTTTCCGCTGAAAAAATTCGTTTTGATACTCAATATAATATCCAAGAAGATGCACTTCTCTTGTCTTGAAATCTGTACTTAGTTCTAAGCCAGGAATAACATCAATTTTTTTCCTTTTTCCTTCTCTTAATCCCTCATCTAATCCATCCGTAGTATCGTGGTCAGTAATAGCTATGGCTAACAACCCTTGCTCATGAGCAAAAGCTACTATCTCTTTCGGAGAAAGAACTCCATCAGAAGCTGTCGTATGAATGTGCAAATCTATAAGCATAATTAAATTCCTTTCAAACCGGTAAATTTGCCATTAACACTCTGAGCATATTTTTTCCCATTATTTTGGAAATATCCTCTGCACTAAATCCATGGTGTTCTAAAGCTTTTATTAAATTCTGAAGCTTAGTTACGTCTTCCAAACCCTCTACTATACTTTCAGTACCATCAAAATCAGAGCCAATGCCCACATGATTAGCATTACCTACAACTTGACATATATGATCTATATGTTCCACTAATTTCACTATAGAGGGTTTTTCTCCAACAAAATCTGGTACGAAGGTCACTCCTACAACTCCTTCAATTGCTGCTAGCGCTTTAATTTGTTTGTCAGTAATATTTCTTCGGTGATTCCAAACACTTTTACAATTAGCATGGGAAACTAAAACTGGTTTTGTAGTGATATCTAAAACATCCCAGAATCCCTTTTCAGCAATATGAGCCAAATCTACAATTATGCCAAGGTCATTCATTTCTCTCACAACTTGTTTTCCAAAACTACTGAGACCTCCTGCATTATCCCCCTCCCCTACTCCGTCTGCTAAAGCATTTCTTTGATTCCAGGTAAGCCCCAGTGACCGTACACCAAGTTTAAATAAGCATTTCAAAACGCCAATATCCCCTTCTAATGCTTCTCCACCCTCTATGCTTATGATAGCTGCAACCTGTTCATTTTTTTCTATATTTTGTTTTAATTCTCTTTGGGTAGTAACAACATTTAGATACTTCGCATTTAACTCTGCTTCCTCATACAAAGTATCAATCATCTGCATTACCCTAAGCAACGAATTATGTGGTTTGAAGATGGATTCAACAAATAAGGCAAAGAATTGGACATTGACTCCAGCTTCCCTTAAGCGGGGTAAATCAACATGTCCAATATTTGACTTTTCACCTAATCTTCTTTTTTTATTTACAATATCAAGTATAGTGTCACAATGCCCATCTATAATTAGCATAATTTCACCTCACCTTAAATAAATAAAAAAGCCCTACTAAGCAGAATAGTAGGACTAAGCTTAAAAATATTAACTTTTTTAGACTAATTCAAAAGTTTACCGGGGTTCAACAATTAACTTTATTGCTGTTCTTTCTTCACCATCGATTTGAATGTCAGTAAATGCTGGAATACATATTAAATCTACTCCACTGGGCGCTACAAATCCTCTTGCGATAGCTACTGCTTTAACGGCCTGGTTTAATGCTCCTGCACCTATTGCCTGGATCTCAGCTCCTCCTCTTTCTCTGAGAACTCCTGCTAATGCACCGGCAACAGCATTTGGACTGGACTTTGCTGAAACTTTCAATACTTCCATCAAATTGACCTCCTTTTGGTGACTACTTCACTATCCCCTTTTATAGTAAATATATATTCTGCCAGCTTACAAAAAATCCTTTATTTAACAAAAAAAATTATAAAATTTATAAGTAGATTAAACTTAAGTTTTAAATATACTTGTAGTTAACAAGAACAGGTTCAATTTTACTTGCTTTACCATCATCCATTAACTCAAGTATAATTCCATTTACTTGGACAGGACCATTAGCCACTTCAAAACGAACAGGCATCTGAGTAATAAACTTTTGAATGGCCAATTCTGTTTTTACACCTAAAACCGAGTCTCTAGGTCCTGACATACCCAAATCAGTTATATAAGCAGTTCCCTTAGGCAAGATTCGAAAATCATTGGTGGGAACATGAGTATGTGTACCATAAATAGCACTAACTTTTCCATCCATAAACCAGGCGAAAGCTATCTTTTCTGATGTTGCTTCAGCATGAAAGTCGATGATAATTTTATTAGTAACTTGCTTTATTTCCTTTATTAATTGCTCGCCAAGCCTAAAAGGGCAATCTAAATTTGACAAAAACACCCTTCCAGAAAGATTTAATACTGCAACCTTATCTCCTGTTTTAGTTTTAACTACAGTATAACCTTTTCCCGGTGTACCAGGCGGGTAGTTTGCAGGTCTTACAATCCGATATTCAGAATCAATCAGTTTGATTGCTTCTTTCTTATCCCAAACATGATTACCCATAGTTAAAACATTTATACCGCTATTAAATAATTCCACGGCTGTGTCCTTCGTAATGCCGTTACCACCTGCCGCATTTTCGCCATTTGCTATTATAAGATCAATTTCATTTACCTGGAGAAAATTTTTTATAAAGTGTTTTACTGCTTGGCGCCCAGGTTTGCCAACTATATCACCCAAAACAAGTATTTTCATATTTATCACCAGTTATTATATTTTTGTGTTCATAATTAAAAGGGACACCAAATGTCCCTTGTATATGTTAAGGCAAGATTAGATCTATTTATTAAAAACTAGTACTCTACCTTCTTCCCGAAAAGCAATAAGCTTTTTTCCCAGGTTAGATTCTTTTAAATTCTCCAGCATATTAACAATCAATTCTTCTTGCATTTGCAAATCCTCTTCCATAAAGCTATCATTATCATCTGCAACAATATTATGCGTAAATTCTTCCTGTAATAAAGATATAATTAGAGCTATTTCACTATGAGTTATTGTGTTTACATCTCTTTGTATTTCAAGCATTATTAACTTATCATACGTTATATGTTTTATTTCAATAATACTAGGTTCCCTATCCTCTAAAAAATTTAACGTTTCTAAGCAAGTAACAAATTTTTCTATAAAGCAATTTATTTTATTTTCATCGTTAATCTTTGTTAAAGTAAAGCTCAAAGTTAAAATGCTATTTTCCGGGTCATAATTTGTTGAACTAACCTCCGGGTATCGGACTAATATCGAAATTAATAAACCTATACTATCGGAAACTTCTTCTCCATTTTTATATTTTAAACGCAAAAGTCACACCTGCCTCCATACTTTGTCCATAGAAGTTAGTTCTGCATCGCCTGTTGATTTCCTGCAATGTTCATATAAATCAAGACCTAAATTTTTTGGCAAAAATGTAAAGCGGCTGCATATAGCCGCTTTATTTTCTAAATCCGTATTATTTTGCATATTCAACAGCTCTGGTTTCCCTGATGACAACTACCTTAATCTGTCCAGGATATTCTAATTCATTTTCAATAGTTTTAACAATATCTCTGGCAATGCGAACTGACCCTAAGTCATCAATCTTTTCAGGCTTAACCATTATTCTAATTTCACGCCCAGCTTGTATTGCAAATGATTTTTCTACACCTTCAAAAGCATCTGCGATTTCTTCAAGGCGCTGTAAACGTTTAATATAAGATTCTAATGTTTCTCTTCTTGCTCCCGGGCGAGCAGCCGAAACAGCATCGGCAGCTTGAACCAATACAGCCTCAATACTTTGAGGTTCAATATCACCGTGGTGAGCAGCAATAGCATGAATTACATCAGGAGATTCTTTATATTTTCGAGCTAAATCTACCCCAATAGTAACGTGGGGGCCTTCAACTTCATGGTCAACTGATTTTCCAATATCATGCAACAACCCAGCTCTTTTAGCCAACTGTACATCAGCACCAAGTTCTGCAGCCATTGAAGCCGCTAAATGAGCTACTTCAACTGAGTGTTTAAGTACATTTTGCCCATAACTAGTTCTAAACTTTAACCTTCCAAGCAATTTTACCAATTCAGGGTGAAGTCCATGAATGCCTGTTTCAAAAGTAGCTTGTTCTCCTTCTTCCCTGATAATTTGCTCAACTTCTTTCTTGGCCTTTTCAACCATTTCTTCAATGCGCGCAGGATGAATGCGCCCATCTACAATTAATTTTTCTAAAGCTATACGCGCAACTTCTCTTCTAATTGGGTCGAAACCAGATAGAATAACTGCTTCTGGAGTATCATCAATAATTAAGTCAATACCCGTTAGAGTTTCCAACGTTCTAATATTTCTTCCTTCTCTACCGATAATTCTCCCTTTCATTTCATCGTTAGGTAAAGGAACAACCGATACTGTTGTTTCGGCAACATGATCAGCTGCACAACGTTGGATGGCAAAAGTAATAATATCGCGAGCTCTTTTTTCCCCTTCTTCTTTCGCTTGGCTCTCTATTTCTTTAATCATTAAAGCTGTTTCATGTTTAATCTCTTCTTCCACATTGGAAAGCAATAACTCTCTCGCTTCCTCAGTAGTTAAATTTGAAATTCTTTCTAACTCGGTAACTTGTTGATTATAAAGCTCATTTACGCTAGCTTTTATTTTTTCCAGCTCTTGTTCCCTTTTATGATTTACTTCTTCCTTTCGTTCAAGAGCCTCACCTTTGCGATCTAAAGATTCCTCTTTTTGTATTAATCTTCTTTCCAGTCTCTGCAGCTCATTACGTCTTTCCCTATGTTCTCGTTCCACTTCATTACGTAACTTATGCACTTCCTCTTTAGCTTCAAGAATAGACTCTCTCTTTTTGGCTTCAGCTTCCTTTTCAGCATCTTCTACTATTTTTCGAGCAGCTTCTTCTGCTGATGCTATTTTAGCCTCGGCTAGTGACTTACGTAAGAAATAACCGCCTACGAACGCTGCTAAGACAGAAAGTAATAGCACTATTAAGTTTATCCAGTTAATAGTCTCACCTCCATTCTAGAATTTTAGTAGTGCATTTCAATAATTTAAGCCGAGCAGAAACCCGGCTTAAATTAGAAACTTTACTCCTTAAGTGTACAGGTTTTAATAGACTAATGGTATATAGACAGACAACTAATTCGTTGGAAAATCTATTTGTAATAACAGATTATAATAATAGAAAAATTATATATCAATAGTAAAAATTGACATCTGCTATTAAAATATATTTAGAACCATATATACCATATTAAAGCCTACACTAACAGCGTTAAGTTCTAACAAAAATTTCTCCCTATAATATTGTAATATTCCATCAAAATGATGTCAAGCAAAGCCCCGTCTAAAAATGGCTTAAGCATCCTATCCGTCCAAAAAATGTATCTAAGGCCTTGCGTGCCGTAGCATAAGAAAAGCCTCTCCTGACTAAAAAGCTATATGCCTTAGGCATATTTTGTCGATTTAAATCGCAATCTTTAAATTTTTTATGCAATAATTTAAGTGCTAACTCTTCTTCGTCTTCCAAGCTTAGTAACTCATTTATACCAGTTTCAATAAGCTCTACATCTATACCTTTCATCTTAAGCTCTTGAAAAACTCTTTTTCTGCCCATTGGTCTAAGCTCCTTGGAATTACAAATCCAACGCCTGGCATAATCTAAATCATCTATATATTTTCTCTCCTTACAATAATCGATAACACAATTGATATCCTCCATTGCAAATCCTTTTTTTTGCAATTTCATTTTTAGGTTTTCGGCGGTGTAAGGACGTAAACCCAATATTCTAAGGGCATATTTCAAAGCAGCTTGTTGATCTTTTTCCATAATTTCTTTCCCATACCTGTCATCATTTTAATTTAGTTCTTCGTTTTCAATATTTATTGAACCTTTTTTTTCTTCAACACCTAAAACCATTTGTCTAATTTGCTGTTCGATTAAATTTGCTAATTCAGCATGTTCCTTTAAATATTCCTTGGCGTTTTCCCTACCTTGACCTAGTTTTTCATCATTATAGGAATACCAAGAACCACTTTTCTGAATAATATTAAGCTCTGAACCTAAATCTATGATACTTCCTTCACGAGAAATGCCTGCTCCGTACATAATATCACATTCAGCTTGTTTAAATGGAGGTGCCACTTTATTTTTTACTACCTTTATCCTCGTTCTGCTGCCAATCATGTCAGCTCCTTGCTTTAATGTCTCAACTTTTCTAACTTCCAATCGTACTGAAGAATAAAACTTGAGGGCTCTTCCTCCGGGAGTAGTTTCTGGGCTGCCAAACATAACCCCAACTTTTTCCCTAAGCTGGTTAATAAAAATCGCAACTGTATGAGACTTACTAATAACTCCTGCTAGTTTACGTAAAGCTTGGGACATTAGCCTAGCTTGTAACCCGACGTGAGCATCACCCATATCACCATCAATTTCTGCTTTTGGTACTAATGCAGCAACCGAATCAATAACTATTACATCAATAGCACCACTTCGTACTAAAGCTTCTGCAATTTCCAGAGCCTGCTCTCCCGTATCCGGTTGAGAAACTAATAAATTATCTACATCTACACCCAAGTTATGGGCATATGTAGGATCAAGGGCATGTTCAGCATCAATAAATGCTGCATTCCCACCATTTTTTTGAGCCTCAGCAATAATATGTAAAGCAACTGTTGTTTTTCCAGAAGATTCTGGGCCATAAATCTCAATAATTCTACCTTTTGGTACTCCTCCGACTCCCAAAGCCAAATCTAACGCTAAAGCTCCCGTAGATATTACCTCAATTTGCATATTAGCAGCTGCATCACCAAGTTTCATAATAGAGCCCTTACCAAATTGTTTTTCAATATTATTTAATGCTATTTCCAATGCTTTCATTTTATCTGACATCATCAACCCACCCCTAATAAAACATCCGTTCGTTAACGGCATTATAGACTACTTTCCGAAAACTGTCAATTCTTTTAGTTTTAGACAACTTACTACATTTTCTAACTAAAAAAGCAACTAGTTATTTAATTATTAAATAACTAGCTGCCTCAAAGAACTTTATACACGGGTATTAAGCACATTGCATATCCTCGGTCATTAAAGCCCTTAATTGTTCTCCGCTTACTTTCTCTTCCTTTTTCAACTCTGCAGCAACTTTAACCAAAATCTCTTTTTGCTTTTTCAGCATGTCCTTAACCTGATTCTCCTGCTCGTGCAGAATTTCCTGCAACATATCACGAATTATTTGATCGTTCTGCTCAGGATCAATAATACCTAATGGAGAAAGTCCATTTAATATAATTTGTTTGGCTAACTTTACAGCCTCCTGAAAATCGTTAGCAGAACCAGTACTCCGTTCCCCTAAAATAATTTCTTCAGCGACAGCACCAGCTAGTGTAATTTTAATTTGTTTTTCCAAAAAGCTTTTTGTATAAAGACAAGTATCACTTTCCGGCTTTTGCCTTACATATCCCAAAGCCTGGTTACGCGGAATAACCGTAATCGTAGCAACAGAACCAGGCCGCATTAGTTCACTAATTATACCATGACCTGCTTCATGAATAGCTACTCTTGCCAATTCATCAGCGTTAGGTTTTTTATCAAGTTTTTCTCCCAACATAACTTTATCCAAAGCTTCGCGGAAATGACGATTTTCGATAGTTGTATTCCCATCGCGCAAAGCATAAATAGCAGCTTCATTTGCTAAGCTTTCCAAGTGGGCTCCTGAGAATCCAAAACTCTCTTGGGCTATACTTTCCAAATCAACATCTTGTCCTAATGGCTTGTTTCTAGTGTGAATTTTTAGTATTTGCAACCTTCCCGCTTTATCAGGCAAATCTACTTTTACCAGCCTATCAAAACGACCAGGCCTTAAGAGAGCAGAATCCAACATATCTACTCTATTTGTAGCAGCAATAACTAAAATATTATTCGCCTTCAAACCATCCATTTCAACTAACAATTGATTTAAAGTTTGATCGTATTCCAGGTGACTAGTATTACTACCCCTTTTTCCGCCAAGCACTTCAATCTCATCAATAAAAATAACTGCTCTGTTTTTATTTTCCTTAAGTGCTGTTTCTTTAGCTTTCTTGAATAAAGATCTAACCCTTTTAGCTCCTACACCTGCATACATTTCCACGAATTCGGATCCGGCTGATACCAGCATTGCCGCATCAGTATAACTAGCTGCTGCTTTAGCCAGCAAGGTTTTCCCTGTCCCAGGGGGACCTGTTAGAAGTATTCCTTTTAAAGGTCTTATACCTAAATTTTGAGCCTTTTCTGAAGCTACAATAAAATCAAGGGCTTCTTTTAATTCCTGCTTAGCAGTATTCTGCCCACCAATATCATCGAAACAAATTTTACTTTTGACAACATACTTATTGACTCTAGGGTAATTAACGACCCCTTTTTGTATGAGAATAAAGTAAAAAGCCCCGATAATAAGTAAGATTACTAGAAACGGAGCTATATTATAGCCTAGGATGGCTAAAAAAATTATTAATGCTAATGCAAAACCAATTCCGGCCTCAAATACCATTTTATCAACACCCCTCAATCACAATCACCTTATTTGCGAGGTATAATTTCATATAAATAATTGGATCCATCGTACATTCCAACATATATATTGTTATTATCTATACTTACCTCCCATTTATCTAATCCGGAACTACCCATCATTATTTTCAAATCGCTTTTCATTTTAGTGAAATTACCTTTTTCTAAAGCTTCGTAGATAATAAATTTGCTTTCATTCCAAATATTAGAAAGCCTATTGTTTCTTTTGTCTTTAAGTTTAATTTCAGTCTTAATTTTTTTTGGTAAAACAATTGAATTTTTAATTTGCTGATAAGTACTATTCAAATCATCAACTGTACCTAAGGTGATATTTAATGTTAAATTTTCCTTTGACTTAATAACCACTACCTTCTGAACCCCAGCAATAGAATTTATTTTATCAACTAGCGAATGTTGTACATAATAACGTTCATATACCTCATGACCGGCTAAAAGTAGTATTAGAAACAAACATGTATAAAAAATTATTAAATGTAGGCGTAAGTCTTTTATTTTCAAGCTTATCCCCCCCATCATACTAATCGAAATTATAACATAGTAAAACTAATTAATCTTTATGAAAAGGGTGGCAAAAAAAAACGCTCGGTTTAAACCAAGCATGGAGATACCTAATTTTGATTTTCTTGGAGCAACGCCTTGGATTTAGTAAAGTAGTCTATTCCTGAAATAATTGTAATAAAAACAGCAAAGTACAAAACTACAAGTGTAGCAATTTCAAAGTAAGGAATAGGCAAATCTCTTAGTAATATTGCTGAAATAGCAACAATTTGGCTCACAGTTTTAATTTTGCCTAATGAGCTGGCAACAATCACAAAGCCCTCAGCCGCAGCTACTACTCTCAAACCAGTTACGGCAAATTCCCTAGCAATAATAATAAAAGCAACCCAAGCGGTTATTAAATTTAATTCCACCAATGATATAAGAGCTGCAGAGATTAAAAGCTTATCAGCTAAAGGATCCATAATTTTTCCCAAATTTGTAATTTGTTTGCGACTACGAGCAATATATCCATCAATACCATCTGTACTAGCAGCTAAAATAAAAATAAAAGCTGCAAAAAATTGACCATACGGAATTTTTATTAATAACAGAATCATAAAAAGTGGAGCTAAAATTATCCTTAGCAACGTCAATTGATTAGCTAAATTCATTTTGAATCTCTCCTATTAAATCGTACTCCTCTACCCGCCTAATCAGTACTGGTACAAATTCTCCTGGCTCGACCTTATCGGCTGAAAAAAGCACAGAACCATCTACCTCTGGAGCCTGCTGTTCGGTTCTACCCTGCCAAAATCCATCACGTTCCAATGCTTTTCCCTCCACAAGAACTGGAACTGTTTTTCCTAACCATTTGTTATTATTTGCTGAAGTAATTTCTAGTTGATGTAGCATAGCTCTGTGAAAACGTTCTTCTTTAACTTCATCAGGTACCTGATTTGCAAAACCAGCCGCAACAGTACCTTCCTCCTGTGAATAGGTAAAAACCCCAACCCAATCAAACTTTATTAAAGACATAAAGTCTAGTAAGGTTTGAAAATGCCGTTCCGTTTCACCCGGAAATCCCACTATAAATGTAGTCCGTAAAGCAACATTAGGGATTTTGGTGCGCAATTTTTCTATTAATTTTATTATTTGCTCTGTATTGCCACGTCTGCCCATTTGCTTCAAAATTTCCGGGTGTGCATGCTGTAAAGGTATGTCTAAGTAATTACATACCTTTGTTTCTGCAGCAATAAAATTTATTAGCTCATCGGTTATATGATCTGGATAACAGTATAAAAGCCTAATCCATTCTAAATCAGAAATTTTAGCAATTTGCTGAAGCAGTTTTACTAAACTCAGCTCATGATAAAGATCTTCGCCATAAAGTGTAATATCCTGAGCAACTAAAGAAATTTCTTTGATACCTGATTGGGCCATAATTTCCGTTTCCTTAAGCAAAGAAGCAATACTCCTACTTGCATATCCGCCCCGCATTTCAGGAATAGCACAGTAAGTGCATTTTTTATCACAGCCTTCGGCAACTTTTAAATAAGAATAATATTCTGTTGATTTAACCCTTGGAATATATAAATCAGGGTTATTTGTACTCTTTTGCAGCTTTGTTATACGTTGACCGGCACTAACTTTATCTAGTAACGCAGGCAAAGCTGTAACATCGTTGCTGCCTAAAAAACCATCTACCTCAGGTATTTCCTCGGCTAACTCCGTGCAATATTTTTGTACAAGACAACCAGTAACAATTACCTTTAATTCGGGCTTAATTTTTTTTAAATTAACCATTTCTAAAATGGTATTAATAGATTCCTCTTTAGCAGCTGTGATAAAGCCACAAGTATTTATGATAATAATGTCTGCCTCTCTAGTATTTGTAACAATATGGTACTGTTCTTGATTAAGCAAACCCAGCATACATTCTGAATCAACTGTATTTTTATCGCAGCCTAAAGTAACTACGGCAACTTTTGCCAATATAAATTCCCCTTTATATCAGTTTAATTATTCTTAACTGGATCTGTATTGCTTGCAGTAAATTCTTTTGTTATAGCATGACTGGATGGACTTAATTTACCTTGATCCTTTCCATTTAAACGCACCTGAACTACACGTGGGTTACCAAACCTAATTTTTATCACATCTTTACCTGTAAAGTCCTTGCTATCTCCTGCTTCTAACACACCACTAAAATCTTGTTCACCATCTATGATGACATTAATCCAACACCTATTACCTTCATCAGAAAGAATCTTTAAAGAAACATTTACACCTGAAGAATTTTCTTCTTGCTCTGCTCCAGACTCAGACTGGGACTGTTTAGGTTCTTTTTGGTTACTTGCATTTGCTGAAGAATTTTGCTGATGTTCCTGGACCGTAGTGGGAGAAGATTGAGTTTGATTTGCTGCCGGCAAATTTGTCCGTCCCAACTGATAAAGATAAATAAAGGCAAACAAGGCAACAGCAGTTAAGGCAATGCCACTAAATTTAAAAGCTTTTTTATTTATGTAGAAAACATTAGTCTTATCCGTCTTATTAGTTGTAGGAGTTTTTACTCTAAGCTGTGCAGGTTCCTCATTTTTATTTGCAGCTTTATACTCTTCGACTAAAGCGTAATCCTGCAATCCTAAAAATTTTGCATAGCTTTTTAAAAAGCCGATAACATAAACTCGCCCTGGAATTTCAGAATACTTTTCGTTTTCCAAAGCCTCTAGATATTTTAACCTTATTTTTGTTGCCGCTTCAACATCAAGCAAAGTAAGGTCTTTAGCTTCTCGCGCTTGCCTTAAAGTTTCTCCAACAAGTCCCATACTTCTGCCTCCTTACAGAATTTGAGTCTCAATATAATTTTTAATTTGCAGCGCAGCTTGTTCAATGTCTTCTGCGTTGATAGAAAGATCGTATACTTCAGATGGTGATTCAGGATGCTTATAAAGTGGGTCATAGTAATTAAGAAGCAATTCCTCCACTATTTCATCATACTGCCCCACCCAAAGTTTATCCAGTAAATCTTTTGTCTTTGATTTGCCAATCCTGCGCTGTAATTGAATAATAGACCGCTCAATTCCTTTCAAATTTTCGGTAGAACCATTCAAATATTCCTGCAAAATCCTATTAATTCGATTTTCAATACTATTATAAACTAAAATTTTAGTTCCGTTTTGCATTGAACGGTACACAACCTCAGGAATTATTAACTTCCCGACTTTTCTGCTTTCCCCTTCCACTACAATAGCTTTACTATTTTTATATTCTTGGAGTATCCTATAAATACTTGATTCAAAACGTTTCTGTGATGGTTGATTTTTCAATCCAACTCCTCCAAAAACAGAACCTCGATGATTAGCTAGTTTTTCTAAATCCAGAGTTTCCATCCCTAATTTGTCTAAATTAGCAATGATTTCACTCTTCCCTACACCTGTCAAACCATACAACACAAGAAAATTAATTGGTTCTAAATTAATATAATAATCATTTATATATTTGCGGTATGCTTTATAACCTCCAAGTAACCGATAGCTGTCAATACCAGCCAAGTCCAACAATTGGCTCATAGCTTTACTGCGCAGGCCCCCACGCCAACAGTAAACTATTATTTTTTTATCCTTACTTACATCTTGAATTTTCCTTATTTTCTCCGGGATTTGTGCTGAAACTAAGTCCATTCCCAATACTCTAGCTTCATTTGGCCCCTGTTGTTTATAAGTAGTCCCAACAATGCACCTTTGTTCATCATCCAATATAGGTATATTTATAGCTCCAGGTAAATTATCTTCTGCAAACTCACCTGGTGATCTTACATCAATAAAAACGGCATCTTCCATTGCTAAAGCTTCTTCTATAGATATATTTTCTGGCATTTGCTACCCTTCCTTGAATTACGTTTTCCTTCGACATATTCCAGCTAATGTCCTGCAATTGTATAAAGATTCAACATATTACCAAGCATAGTATTTTATACTCTATGGAATTACATACTACCAAACATTTTCTGATAGTCATCCCAGTTGATTAAAACAGACCGAGGTTTACTTCCTTCATAACCTCCCACTATACCTTTATCCTCCATGATATCTATTAGCCGTGCGGCTCTTGTATAGCCAACGTGTAGACGACGCTGAAGCATGGAAATAGAGGCCTGTCCACTTTCAATCAACAAGCGCGCAGCTTCTGGCAATAATTCATCTTCTGCATAATTATTTTCAGCAGTATTTTCCTGGGTCTCTTCCAAAATAGCAGCACCTTGCATGTATTCCGGCGTACCTTGGGTTTTTAAAAAGTCTACAATTTTTTCAACTTCTCTATCAGATACATAAACTCCTTGCACTCTAATAGGTTTACTAGTGCCCACAGGATAAAACAACATATCACCTCGTCCTAGAAGTTTCTCCGCGCCCCCCATATCCAAAATAGTTCTGGAATCTGTCTGTGATGACACCGCAAATGCAACTCTACTGGGGATATTTGCCTTAATTATACCTGTTATTACATCAACTGATGGGCGCTGTGTTGCTACAACTAAATGAATTCCAGCAGCTCTGGCCATTTGCGCCAGACGGCAAATAGCATCTTCTACATCAGCCGGTGCAACCATCATTAAATCGGCCAATTCATCAATCAGAATTACAATAAAAGGCAAAGCCGGAGCTAAAGCAGAGGGGTCTTCCTGCCTTTTTAAATCATTATAACGATAAATATCTTTAACACCATTAGTTGCAAATAGTGCATATCTATTTTCCATTTCATTAACCATCCACCGTAGAGCAGTTGCTGATTTTTTAGCATCTGTTACTACAGGTGCAACCAAATGAGGAATACCATTATATGTGGTTAGCTCAACCATTTTAGGATCAATCATTAAAAATTTTAATTCATTAGGCTTACTTTTATATAATAAGCTTGTTATCAAGGCATTCATACAAACACTTTTACCGGAGCCGGTAGCACCAGCAATTAATAAGTGAGGCATTTTCCCTAAATCTGCTACAACTGGATTTCCTGCAATATCCTTACCAAAAACTACTGTCAATAACGATGACGAGTTGCTAAATTCTTGTGTTTCAAGGACTTCCCTAAAACTCACCACTGAAATTTCTTTATTGGGAACTTCAATCCCTACTGCTGCTTTTCCCGGTATTGGTGCTTCTATTCTTACATGGGGAGCTGCCAAACTCAGGGCAATATCATCAGCTAAACTCACAATCTTACTTACTTTTACTCCGGGGGCTGGTTGAGCTTCATATCTGGTAATAGCAGGCCCGCAGCTTACTTGAGTTACTTTCAATTTAACCCCAAAGCTTTCTAAAGTGTTTTCTAAAACCTTCACTGTTTCTGTAATATCTTTTGTTCCTTTAGTACTATTATGACGTTCTACCACTTGCAGTAAATTAAAAGGAGGTAAGTTATAAGATTTATATTTATCACCATTGGCTGGAATCTCCACATTCTCTACAGCTCTGGATGTAGTATTAGCCATAGCTTTACTTTGCACTGCTTGGTTTTCCTTTGAATTCTCTTGTATAATAATTAAGGGAACTTCATCTTCTATTTCTTCTTTATTTGGCAAACCATTTTCTGTTACTTGTTCACCAGTGATAATAATTGGAGTATTACTTTTCTTCTCTCTTTTAATTAATTTTGCTTCTTTTGAATTATCTTCCACAGTGGTAAATAAAAAATCTACCAATTGAGTGCGAAGCCTTAGATAAAAGTCTTTAATTTTCATTCCAATAATGCACATAATTTTAGGTAAACAATTTCCAGATGTCAATAGGATTCCAACCAAACAAATAGTGGAAAGCACTATATAGGTTCCAACCTGGCCGAAACAAGCTCTCAAAATAATTGCTATTACTGCTCCACTTAAGCCGCCGCCTACTCCATCGACGGATGTTCTAAGAATAACTATAAAATTATCTAGAACTAAATATTTTAGGTGGACATAACTTAAAAAAGCTATAAGAAGTAAGACCATTCCTACAAATCTTTTATTAAACTTAACTTTATTTTTGGTTTGAACCATCTTTATCCCATACAAGGCTATTAATATTGTAACGATATACTTGCCTTTCCCAAATATACCTCCAAATGTACGAACTATAAAGCTGCCTATAGGACCAATGGCGTTAGTACCCGAATTTCCAAAATTATAATCAAATGTGTAAATGCTAACTAAACTGAGTATTGCAAACGCGGTTATAAGTACTCCTATTATTTCATATTTAAGTTCATAACTATTTTTTTTTGATGCTCTAGCCAAAATTACCACCTCGTAAAAAAATTCTTCATCACCCAGTATATTCCTTTTCAATAAAAAAACCTCATCTCTGAGGTGATACTATATCTTGATTATAAATTTAATATTCGCTAGAAAATTATTCAATCCTCTTAAAAAATTGCAAATAAAAATGAGCCTTAATCAAGACTCATTTATTTTTCGAGCATCACCTTGGTTTAACGGTTAGTTGACTATAATAGACTATATTCCCTGGCTGTAGTAAAGGATTTAAGAAATCTTCAGGATTAGTACTTAAGATTTGGCTAATCCTTCCTTGATTTGAATCTACTTCCTCAACAATTAGTTTGACTCCGTGATAACTTAATTGTTTAAAAGATCTTTTTTGATTAAATCCATCAAATACACATTCCAATGGCAAAGGAGTATAGATAAGCAACTAATGCAAACCTCCTTTTTGAGATTTAGCATCTTCAATTAGAGCCTTTAACTTACTCACAGCTTGGCCTAAACCGCCAATTTCATCAATTAAGCCGATTTCCACAGCATCTTTGCCCACTAAAACAGTACCAATGTCTCTAGCTAATTCACCTGTTCTAAGCATAAGTTCCCTAAATTTTTCCTCCGTTATTTTGGAATTTCTAACAACAAAATTAATTACTCGATCTTGCATTTTATCTAAATATTCGTATGTCTGAGGAACTCCTATGACCAAACCAGTTAGTCTTATAGGGTGAATAGTCATAGTTGCAGTATCCGCAATAAAAGAATAATCGCTGGATACGGCAATTGGTACACCAATGCTATGCCCTCCACCTAAAACCAAAGATACTGTAGGCTTAGATAAACTAGTAATCATTTCGGCAATAGCCAACCCTGCCTCCACATCCCCTCCGACGGTATTTAAAATAATAAGAATACCATCGATTTCAGGACTTTGTTCTATTGCCACTAACTGCGGCAAAATATGTTCATATTTCGTTGTCTTATTTTGCGGAGGCATTACAATATGCCCTTCAACCTGACCTACTATAGTTAGACAATGAATATTACTTTTAACTTGGGGTACTTTTAATTCTCCGAACTCCTTTATTGCTTCGATATTATGTTCTTGCTTTGTATCATCTTCTGTTTTAGGCACAGGATTTTCCGTTACATCTTGATCTAAATGATTAAAAAATGCATAATCCATCAAAGTGCTTCTCCTTTGTATTATATTTCCTATCTAGTATTGCCAGGAATAAAAAAAATACACGGTGTACACCGTGTATTAGACTTCCATGATTATGGGCATAATCATTGGCCTTCTTCGAGTTTTTTCATACAAGAACTTACCTAAAGTATCACGAACATTAGACTTAATAGTTGACCACTCAGTTACCTGTCTTTCAGCACATTTTTCTAAGGATTGTCGAACTTTTTCTTTAGCATCTTCCATTAGTTCTTCTGATTCTCGGACATAAACAAAGCCACGGGAAACTATATCAGGCCCAGCAACCACGTTGCCGGTATCTTTGTTTAAAGTAACTACAACGATTAAAATTCCGTCTTGAGAAAGCTGCTTACGGTCTCTTAATACAATATTTCCAACATCACCAACGCCTAAACCATCGACTAATACCCTACCAGCCGTAACTTTACCAGCAAAACTACCCCTATTTCTGGAAAATTCGATAATTTGGCCATTATCAGCTACAAAAATGTTGTTTTCCGGAATGCCAACTTCCTGGGCTAAACGAGCATGTTTAACAAGCATTCTATGTTCACCATGGACAGGAATAAAAAATTTAGGTTTTATTAAATTCAACATTAACTTCAAATCTTCCTGACTAGCATGACCGGAAACATGGATTCCGGAAACTGCCTCATGGATTACATCGGCACCTTGTTTAAAGAGATGATCAATTGTCCGAGCCACTAATTTTTCATTCCCTGGTATTGGTGTGGCCGAAATAATTACCGTATCCCCGGGAATGATTTCTAGTCTTTTATGATCTGACATAGCCATTCTGGTTAAAGCTGACATTGGCTCTCCTTGGCTTCCAGTGGTAATAATTACGACTTTTTCCTTCGGCATATTGATAATATCATCAATTTCAACTAAGGTTCCTTTTGGAATATTAAGATAACCGTGTTCTTGGGCAACATTAACTACATTAACCATACTCCGACCAGCTACTGCAACTTTACGACCAAACTTATGAGCAGTCGTAATAATTTGCTGTAAGCGATGAACGTTGGAGGCAAAACTTGCAATAATAATTCTTTCTTTGGCCTGATTAAACGCATCTTCAAAAGTCTGGCCTACAGATTTTTCAGACATTGTAAAGCCCGGTCTTTCAACATTAGTACTATCAGACATAAGCACCAAAACACCATTTTCCCCTAATTGAGCCAGTTTATAAAAATCAACTACCTCACCATCTACAGGTGTTTGATCCAGTTTAAAATCCCCCGTATGTACTACAGTCCCGATTGGAGTGTGGATGGCTAGGGCCACTGCATCAGGAATACTATGACTAACTCGAATAAATTCTACTTCAAAAGGGCCTATTTTAATCCTATCCCTAGGCTTTACACAATTTAACTTTGCAGAATTTTGTAAATTATTTTCTTTTAGTTTACCCTGTAGCAAACCTAAAGTTAACTTTGTCCCATAAACAGGTACATTAATTTCTTTTAAAACATAAGGAAGTGCCCCAATATGATCTTCGTGTCCGTGAGTTAAAATTATAGCTTTAACCATTTGTCGATTTTCAAGTAGATAACTAATATCCGGGATAACAATATCAATCCCCAACATTTCATCCTCAGGAAAAATCAAACCTGAATCAATGACTATAATATTATTACCGTATTTGACTACAGTCATATTTTTGCCAATTTCCCCTAACCCGCCTAAAGGAATAATGGCTAATTTGTTATGATTCTCTGCCATTAAAAAACCTCCAAAATTACAACAATAATTATAGAATTTAACCGCTCATACCATAAAATCAAAGCAATAAAAATAAAGCGCCTTGCGCTATAATTAAGCACTTAAGGTGCTTTAAGGCCGTACAGTTATCCCTTTTTAAATTATACTTGATTCCGATGCAGTTAACAAGTTATCTTACTTTAGTATTACAAATATTACTAAAAAAATACGGTTTTATACAACTGTGTAATGAACTACATACAGATGTTGCATAATAAATTACATAATAATAAAGAGGCTATTGGTTATCCCAACCGCCCCTAAATAAAATGCAATTTCCTGATAGCAATATAATCTTAGATCCTCATTTGGTCATAAGGTTTTATAATAAATTATTTTTTTGCATTACTTTTTTAATTACTGTAACTTCTTCTTCCGTTGCTTTAACTAGTGGAAGTCTAAAACCACCTACCTCAAATCCTAGTAGCGCCAATGCTGTTTTGATAGGTACTGGGTTAGTAGTTATAAACATTGTTTTAATCAATTCAAACATCTCTAAATGCAAAGCTAAAGCTTCCTCTTTTTCGCCGCTATGAAATTTTTGCACCATTAACTTAATTTTTTCCCCTATTAAATGAGAAACTACGCTGACAATTCCATGACCGCCAAGGGATAACATTGGCAATGTTAGAGAATCATCCCCACTATAAATTAAGAAATCATTTCCGAGCTGTCTTTTTAATTCTGTCATTTGATCCATATTACCTGAGGATTCTTTTATAGCAACAATGTTATCTATCTCAGCTAATCTGGCAACAGTATTAGGCAGTAGATTGCAGCCAGTACGAGAAGGTATGTTATATAACATAATTGGTAAATATGTACTTTTAGCAATTTTGGAGTAATGTTGGTATAACCCTTCCTGAGAGGGTTTATTATAATAAGGAACTACAGCTAGGATTCCATCTACGCCTGCTTTCTCAGCTAACTTAGTTTGGTTAACACTTTCTTCTGTGTTATATGAACCCGTTCCAGCTAAAACCGGAACATCTTTTCCTACTACTCCTTTTACTTCCTTAAATAATTCAAATTTTTCTTCTTTAGTTAAAGTGGGGCTTTCTCCTGTAGTCCCGGCGATAACTAAACCATCGCTTCCATTGGAAACTAGATATTTTGCCATGGTTTGGGCGGCTGGAATATTTAATTTATTATCCGTAGTAAAAGGAGTCACCATGGCAGTCAACACACGCCCGAAATCTTTTTGCATAAATTTTTTCACCTCACTATTTACAAACAAAATTTGCGATGTAATGCACAAATAGCCTTTTCCATAACTTCTTGATCTACCAAACACCAAATAGTTGTATGAGAATCAGCTGATTGTAAAATAGAAATGTTTTCTTCTGCTAAAGCATCTACCACACTGGCCATTACACCCGGTTTTCCAGTCATACCTGCCCCAACTACAGCTACTTTTGCACACCCTAATTTAACTTGTGGTTCAAAAGATAAACTATTCAATATTTTACATGCTTTATCTACTAAATCTTCTTTAACTGTAAAAATTAGTTCCTTAACACCAGCGTTAATAAAGTCAATACTTATTCCTGCTTCTGCCAATGATTTAAAAACTCTAGCCGATGCTTTAGCCTCATCTTCTGAATTAATTGGTACTTTAATCTGAGCGATATTGGAAATATGGGTAATACCTGTTATAATTTTATCATTTAAATTACGGCAGGACTGTTCAATGGTCTGATATTCACCATTGATAACCAAAGTTCCCTCGTCATCAGTAAATGTACATTTAATTTTTAAGGGAATGCTTTTTTGGGCGGCAATTTCAACAGCACGAGGATGAATAACTTTAGCTCCCTCATAAGCCAATTGACAAACTTCTTCATAAGTTACTTTATCTAAAGTCTTAGCATCAGAGACAATTCTAGGATCTGCTGTTTTTACACCATCAACATCGGTGTAAATTTCAATAGCTTCCGCATCTAAAGTTACACCTAAAGCAGAGGCCGTGGTGTCGCTACCTCCACGACCTAAGGTTGTTATTTCTCCTTCATGAGTAGCACCTTGGAAACCTGTTACGACTACAATATAGTCTTCCTTAAGTAATTGCATTATGCGTTCATTATTAATAGTTAAAATTCGAGCGTCACCATAATTGTTATCCGTTTGTATACCTGCTTGATAACCACTTAAACAAATTGACTTGCAACCAGCCTTTTGTATAGTTCCCGTTAAAACAACACCTGAAATTATTTCACCGCAAGACATTAACAAATCTTTTTCTCGAGAATTTAACTCTAAATTATCCTTTTCCGCCAAAGACAATAAAGTATCCGTAGCGTATGGATCTCCTTTTCTTCCTATGGCGGAAACTACAACAACCAAACTATATCCTTGCTTCTTAGCAGCAATAATTTTAGAAACAACCTGTTGACGCAACTCAGCCTTTGCAACGGAAGAGCCTCCAAACTTTTGGACTAATATTCTCATGGTAGGACACCTCAAATCAAATCATATTTTATTAATAATTCTGCAATTTGGACTGCATTTGTTGCCGCACCCTTGCGCAATTGGTCAGCAACTACAAACAAACATAAACCGTTAGAGCAAGAAATATCTTTTCGAATCCTACCTACCAAAACTTCATCTTTATTCGAAGCATTTAAAGGCATGGGATAAATCTTTTGAGCTGGTTCATCTTGAACAATTACGCCCGGCGCCTTAGACAGAATCTCCTTAGCTTCTTCAGGAGTCAAAGGCCGTTCTGTTTCAATGTTAATTGCCTCAGAATGGCTGCGTAAAATAGGAACGCGTACCGTTGTTGCAGAAATAGCAATCTCAGAATCATGAAACATTTTTTGTGTTTCATAAACCATTTTCATTTCCTCTTTAGTGTAATCATTTTCCATAAATACATCTATTTGTGGAATTAGGTTAAAGGCAATTTGGTAAGGAAAAGCCTTTGGTTCAAAATTTTGGTTGTTTAAAAGTTTTTGGGACTGATCAACTAATTCATCCATAGCTTCCTGCCCTGCCCCCGAGACAGCTTGATAAGTGGAGACTATAATTCTTTTAATTTTAGCAGCATCATGCAAAGGTTTTAATGCCACAACCATTTGAATAGTAGAACAGTTTGGATTAGCAATTATTCCTTTATGCCATTTTACATCTTCGGGATTTACTTCTGGCACTACTAATGGGACCTCTGGGTTTAGGCGAAAAGCACTGCTGTTATCAATAACAACAGCCCCCCTTTTAACAGCTTCTTCAGCAAATTCTTTACTTGCAGCACCACCAGCAAACAAAGCTATATCAATGTCTTTAAATGAATCAGGAAAGGTTTCCTCAACAATATATTCATGACCTTTATACGGTATTCTCTTGCCAGCGGAACGTTTAGTAGCAAGTAGTTTTAAACTCTTTATAGGGAAATTTCTTTCTGCCAAAATTTCTAAAAATGTCTGACCAACTGCTCCAGTTCCAACAATTGCAACATTAAACTTCTTCATATAAAATACCTCCATAAAAACAATAATTAACGTCATCGATTACTGGTAAGTTTTTAAAATACTTTATGACTAATTATTATTATAACTAGATAATATGGGCTGAATTTGTTTACCTTCAAAAGCTTCCAGCAATGTTTCTAAAATTTTATCCATCTTAGCAACTAAGGAATTAGCCTTTTTCTTTGGATCGTCTTGGCCAAATGGTACAAAATATATGTTTTTAACATTTAAAAGTACTCCAATATTTCTAGCATTGAGTCCCAGGCCATCATTAGTTGAAACTGCAATGACCAATGGCTTCTGGTTGCGTAAATGAGCTTTTGCAGCCATAAGCACTGTAGAATCTATAATTCCATTAGCCAATTTTGCCAACGTATTTCCAGTGCATGGGGCGATAATTAGTGCGTCTAATAATCCTTTAGGGCCAATTGGCTCTGCATCCTTTATACTAGTGATAGGTTCATTTTTGGTTATATCAACTAAAGCTTTTCTCCACGATTCAGCAGTACCAAATCTAGTATCGGTCATTGCTACACTTTTTGATAAAATTGGCAGAATATTTGCTCCTTCATCAACTAAACGCTGTACTTC
This sequence comes from Bacillota bacterium LX-D, assembly GCA_031628995.1. Classification (NCBI taxonomy): domain Bacteria; kingdom Bacillati; phylum Bacillota; species Bacillota bacterium LX-D. The sequence continues at coordinate 171,818 of JAVLUO010000001.1, forward strand.
CCGGGGTATTCTCGCTAATGTACAATGTGAACCAGTAACAGCAAAACCTATTTTTTTGCCCTTCAAAAGCATACCGCCCACCTACCTTTTTTGCTCATTTTTATATTGGAGGATTAGTTCTGGATAGACATCTGCCAATATCTTACCAGCAGTTTTTGGCGCAACCTTTCCAGGTAGCCCTGGAGCCAAGATAGCCTTAATACCAGCTTTTTCTGCTGCAGAAAAATCAGTTCCTCCTGGTGCGGCGGCAATATCAATTATTAGACAATCTTTATTTAGTTTAGCGATCATAGAACTGTTTAAAATTAAGTATGGTACAGTATTAAAAATGATTTGTGCTTCAGAAAGATATACAGGCAATTCGGAATACTTAACTGGTTGATAACCGCTTTCATAACATCTGGCTAAATCCATTGGTTTTCTAGCCGCAACCAGCGTTTTTGCCCCCAAAGATTTTAGTGTCCTAGCTAAAGTGGTTCCACAGCGTCCAAATCCTAAAACCAAGGCAGTGCTGCCGTGAATTGTAATTGGCAACTCCTCCATGGCAATTTGGATGGCACCTTCAGCTGTGGGGATAGAATTTAATATAGCAATTTCATCTAACTCTGCCACCTCTACTAAACATAGTTTTAACTTTGACACCATTTCTTTTAATATTGGCTTTGCGACTCCCACAAAAATAGGAGTTCCCTCAGGTAGCTTACTTAAAAGCTCCTCTGTTAAAATCAATTGTTCTTGGCTATAAACTGCTCTCACAATACCTTTTGCATCAGTACCGGGCATAGGCAAAATTACCGCATCCACATCTTTTAAAGCCTGTGCTAAATTATTAATTATAAAAGCTCCATTTAACTCTGGTCTTGGCGGAAACCCTACAACCTTAACTAAAGCACCAAGTTTGACTAATTCGGGAATAAAAACAAGCTCCCGATCGTCGCCTCCAATTACTGCAAGAGCAATTCCAGCTAATTTATTACTCATATGTTGGAACCTCCTCCAGTTACCTTACACTACTAACCAATATATGAGGCCAACAATCAGAGGTGCTTGTCCTGGCTGTGCTACAATTAACCATTTAAATTATCTTATCTAAACCAAATACAGCTTTTTTCAATTTTTTAACCTGACGAGCAGCAAATAAAACACCGGGAATAAATGACTCTCTACTTGTAGAATCATGCCTGATGGTTAGGGTTTGACCTAAACCTCCGAAAATAACCTCTTCATGAGCAATAAAACCTGGTAAACGAACACTGTGAATAGGTATGCCGTGTAACTGAGCTCCTCTAGCTCCGCTAATCTTTTCAAACTCATTTGGATGACCCTGCTTGCGGTTGCCTCTTTCTTCAAGAATAGCTTGAGCAGTACTAATAGCAGTACCTGAAGGAGCATCCATTTTCCCATCATGATGCAACTCAATTATCTCTATATCAGGAAAGTGTTTAGCAGCTTCCTTAGCAAATTGCATCAATAAAATTGCTCCTAAAGCAAAATTTGGTGCAACTATAGCTCCTATTTGTTTTTGTTCACACAGGGAATGTAATTGTTCTAATTCTGCTTGGGTTAATCCTGTTGTTCCTACAATTGGTGAAACCCCATAATCTATGGCCAAAATACTATTTCTCATTACAGCCTTAACATTTGTAAAATCTATTAAAACGTCAACTTCATTTGCTCTAAAAATTTCTTCTAAGTTTCCTGTTATTGTAATACCCTGCAATTCCAGGCCAACAACTGAGCCAACATCAAGTCCATGCCCTACAATATCCGTTGCCCCAACTAACAGCATATCGTCAGCTTTTAAAACACCTTTCATTACTTCTCGTCCCATTTTTCCATAAGCTCCAGCAACTGCAACTTTAATTAAACTGCCCATTAACAGGATTTTCCTCCTTGGTACGTCAAAATAAAAAAGGCTAAAGAGCAAATTCGTGCTCATAGCCTTTTAACTGCATGCCAAAAATGCTCCTCTCTTTCCCATAATGAGATAGTACTCCACTTAAGGCAGGGTTTCCTTAAGTGACAGTCCTGTACCTCTTAGATACAGACCCAGCCAAAGTGCTTTTTGGGTTAGCACTAAGACTTCGGCGAGAGCCCCTTTTCCATTTTACTCATTTTTCCCAAATCATAAAAGGTACTTATGACACCCGCGCCTCTACCCCACCTCTAAAAGATGAGGCTAGCTATTAAATTTTATTTATTTTACCATGTTTCATTTTAAAGTGTCAATACTTTTTATAAATGTTGTTTTCCATTTTTCAGGTGGATAACTATGGTCATTTATCCTATTAATAAGGATAAGTACCAAACCTTTTATCATTTTCTAATTCCACTACAATTACTTCGCTACCGATTTTTTTAACAGCTTCCCAAGGTATGACCATTTGACTCTTGCTTTTGAAAAGTCCCAAAATACCACTGTTATTAGGAAGTATAATAGATTCTACGTGGCCCGTGTTTATGTCAATTACCAGATCTGAATCTCCTACCGTTCCTAAGCGTGCCCCATCTACAATATTAATAATGTCTTTTCCAACTAAATCACTTAATTTCACTTTTTTCACCTCATCATCTACTAATCATTACGAAACGACTTAGTTGATTAAAATTTAACAGGCAAAAAATAATTAGTAATGAGCTAAAGTTAAAATTGCCCCTTACTAATTTAATATGTTTAAAAAACTAAAATATGATTATTTATCCATATGTTAATAATATACTGACTATGAGTCTTAAAGATATAATTTATTACAAATCTTTGTATATTCGACAATTAAATTATTTAAATCATAATTTAGTTTGATAACCTCTGGATCATTAATCATTTCAGGTTTACTCAGAAATAAGTATAATTTACATCTTAATTGTTCAATTTGTTCTAAAATTTTTTTGGCTTGTTCCATGGATCCACCCCAAATCTAATGAAAAGAAACTTACTTTTGTATTTTAATTATATAAAAATAATTAGAATTTTCAAACTACTCCTGTAGATCCGAACCCACCTTGCCCTCGCTCAGTATTATTCAATTCTTTCACAATTTTTAGATTAGCCAAAGCAATTGGCAGAAAAACAAGTTGTGCTATCCTATCCCCTCTATGTATAGAATACTCTTTATCGCCACAGTTTTGAATGGGACAAATAATTTCTCCAGTGTAGTCACTATCAATTACGCCCACTCCATTGCTTAAATTCAAACCGTATTTACTAGCTAAACCGCTACGCGCAAAAACTAAGCCCACCATAAATTTTGTGGGCATTGAGATAGCAATCCCTGTAGGGATTTTAATTTTTTCACCTGGCTTTAAAGAAATTGAATCTATAATAGCAGCTCGTAAATCTAATCCTGCTGAGCCATCAGTTGCATACTTCGGTAATGATATACCATTAAAATGTGGTAATAATTTAACTTTGAGTTCAAATTCCATTTTTCTACAATCCTTTTTCTTGTAAAATTTGGGTAAAATATGTATCTTCAACGCAAGGCCCAATTGTAGTGAGGGAAAATCTGTCGGCTTTAAAAAGCTCGTTAGCTAATGTAATTATTTGTTCGACTGTTACAGCATTAGTTCTCTCAATAACTTCTTCAGCGGAAATAACCCTTTGATAACATAACTCAGTTCTCCCGAGACGACTCATACGGTTAGAAACGTTCTCCACACCTAAAAGTAAACTACCTTTAATTTGTTCTTTTGTCTTATTTAGTTCTTCTTTTGTTACCCCTTCCTGCTTAACTTTAGCTATTTCCTGTAAGATTAATCCAATTACTTCCCTTGCTTTGTTTGGACTTGTGCCTGCGTAAACTGTAAATAACCCGCTATCAAAATAATTTGTACAATAAGAGTAGATTGAATAGGCAAGTCCTCTCTCTTCTCTTATCTCCTGAAATAATCTAGAACTAAGGCCTCCACCTAAAATATTATTTAATACCATAAGGACATAGGAATCATCATGTCCCTGAGGTAGACCAGGTGTACCAAGACAAATTTGTACCTGCTCAGTATCTTTTTTAGTGCATACTACTGCAGTTTTTGGAATAGGTTGGCTTAAGGAATGCGAATTCATCGGCGAATTCCAACTGGAAAAAATATTTTTAAGCTTGTCAACTAAAACCTCGTGCCTAATATTTCCTGCTACTGCTACAACTGTGTTTTGGGGAATATAATGGGTTTTAAAATATTCTTGAATATCTGCTTTGCTTAATCTTTGGACAGTTTCAGTTGTACCAAGAATTGGCCTGCCCAATGGGTGACCTTGCCAAACTGATTGAGCAAAAAGATCATGAACTAATTCATCTGGCGAATCTTCATACATTTTAATTTCTTCTAAAACAACGTTCTTCTCTTTTTCAATATCTTCTTGGGCAAATTTAGAATTAAAAAGCATATCAGTCAAAAGGTCTATGGCCAAGTCGAGATGCTCAGCTAAAACTTTTGCATAAAAGCAAGTATATTCTTTAGTCGTAAAGGCATTAATTGAACCACCAACAGCTTCCAGTTCTTCAGCAATTTGTTTTGCAGTGCGTTTTTCCGTTCCTTTGAAAAGCAAATGTTCAATAAAATGAGAAACTCCATTATTAGCTTCGGCTTCATGGCGTGAACCAGTTTTAACCCAAATACCTATCACTGCAGAATGGACAAAACTAACTTCTTCAGTAACTATTCTAACTCCATTGTGCAGAAGCTCTTTTTTATACATAAACATCTCTCCTTGTTTTAAACGAACCACTATATATTCTCGAATTACATTCTTAAATTTTGCTAAAAACCCTGTTGTAAGAGCATTAGAAATTAATTTAGTCTAAGTCCATGAACTAATAATAAGATTTTATTTGCTATTTTCGAAACCGTAATCTAAAAGCCGTGCCGCCTCGCCAAATCTATCAAAACTATGTAAAACTACTGCTATTAACTGTCTATTACCTCTGGTAGCTGATGCAACTAAACAGCAACCTGCCTCCCTAGTTGTACCAGTTTTTATACCATCTGCCCCAGGATATTTCCAAAGAAGTTTATTTGTATTCTTTAAATATCTTGCCCAACTTTTATTTTCATAGGGTATTTTCATTTCCTTAGTACTAACAATTTCTTTAAAAATCGGATTTTTTAAACTATAGCGAGCCATTTGGGCTAAATCAAAAGCTGTTGTATAATGATTTTTTAAAGGTAAACCGTTAGGATTTTTAAAATTGGAATTAAAAGCTCCTAAAAGTTTAGCTTTCCTATTCATTAAGACTGAAAAAAGCTCCTCCGAACCACAATAATACTCTGCTAAGGCCACAGTAGCGTCGTTACCTGATTTTATTAAAGCACCTTGCACTAAACGTAAAACGGAAATTTCTTCTCCCGGTTCTAGATATATTGAAGATTCACCTATTGAAGCTGCATGGGGACTTACCTTTACTTTTCTCTCCAATCCTCCCTGTTCCAAAGCCATAATAGCTGTCAAAATTTTTGTTGTACTAGCAGGTGCTCTTTTCTCAAAAGCATTTTTTTCTAACAATATTTGGCCCGTTTTGGCATCCATAAGCAGATAGGCTTGAGCACTGACTGAAAGTTCTGCTCCAAAGCAAGATGTAAAGTTGCTTAGAAAAAGCAATAGAGTTAATTGTGCAATAAATAATTTCTTTATTTTACTCAACCCTTTTCCTCCTTATTACTAACTAAGTTTAGTATGCAGTAGATTACAAAATAAATACTTAAAAAGATGGAGGAAAACATCTGCCATTATAATATTATACCTCATTTTGCCAATATGTTGGAAACAGTTGTTAACTCAAAACCTTGTTTTTGTAATTCACTCACAATTTTTTTTAGGGCTGATACAGTACGATCTGTAGGATGCATTAATACTATGGCTCCATTTTGAGCACCATCTAAAACTTTTGCGGCGATAGTATCTGGCTGCCTACTTTTATCCCAATCAACTGTATCTACAGTCCACATAATAGTCTTATAGCCAATTTCCTCTGCAGCTTCTACTACGTGAGGTTTGTGTTCTCCATAAGGAGGGGCATATAGTTTTGTTGTTTGCCCAGAAGCTAGTAAAATTGCTTCTTCAGCTTGTTTAATATCTAATTGGTTTTGACTTTTATTCATACTATCTGGGTGGGGATGCAAATAACCATGATTACCAATTTCTTGTCCTGCTGTAGCAATCTGCTTTACTATTTCCGGTTCTTTTTTAGCAATACGTCCAGTAACAAAAAAAGTTGCTTTTGCATTATTTTCTTTTAATATTGTTAAAATCTGAGGTATATATTCAGTACCCCAATCAACGTTGAAAGTTAGTGCTATTTTTTGATATTCTGTATTTCCTTGGTAAATAGGCTCTGAAGTCATAGTTGTCATAACCATGTTACTTTGCTTAATGTCATACCCTAGAAAACTTGCCACAGCAATAACAAAAATAATAATTAGTAGAAACCCTAAATGCTTTTTTCTCCAAAAAAAACAATACATTTTTTCTCCTACCTTTCTTAATTTAGTTAACTAATTGATTAATACTATCGGTAACCGTTGGTTTATGACAAAAAGCAAAAAATCGAGTAAGGTAAAACCGAAGTAATTTGCTTCGGCTTTATCCTTCTCACACAACCGTACGTACGGGGGCTTTCCCACTTTTAGCAAGGTTACCCGCCTGACTAGCCAACCTCGGTTTGCTTGCGCTATGTTCTAAGTTCCCCCTTCGGCTTCCTTCAGGCCCCAACCAGTGACGCCCTTGCTTACGAGTTATTTTCCTGCCGGTTAGGCGATAGAGTTTCTTTCAGCCCATCGACTCAGCAAATATGCCGGGCAAACTAAAAAGGACAAAATCTAAATTTTGTCCTTGGTAGGAGATTTTTTTGTTTAACTAATTATTATTTTTTAGTGCTTCCTTACGAGATAGTTTTAGCCTCCCTTGTTGGTCGTAGCCTATTGCTTTAACCATAATATCTTCTCCTTCTTTGACCACATCCTCTACCTTAGCCACACGCTCTTCGGATAATTGGGAAATATGGACTAAGCCTTCTTTTCCAGGCACCCCTAAAACACCTGGAATTACTTCCACAAAGGCACCAAAGTCAGTTGTTTTTGTTACTTTACCAACGTATATCTTTCCAACTTCAACTTCCTTTGTCAATGCTTCAATAATTTTTATAGCTTTTTTCCCTGATTCTCCATCTACTGCTGCAATATACACCCGGCCATCATCTTCGATGTCAATTTCTACACCAGTTTCTTCAATAATTCTCTTAATAATTTTGCCGCCTGGTCCTATAATATCTCTAATTTTGTCCGGATCAACTACAGTTCTGATAATTCTCGGAGCATAGGGAGAAAGCTCTTTTCTTGGCTCAGCTATAGCCTCCAATATCTTTCCTAAAATATGCATTCTGCCTTTTTTCGCCTGTTCTAAAGCTTTTGCTAGGACCTGCCTGCTGATACCAGCAACCTTTATATCCATTTGCAATGCTGTTACTCCATCTTTAGTTCCAGCAACCTTGAAATCCATATCTCCCAAAGCATCTTCCATACCTTGAATATCAGTTAAAATCACAACATCATCTGCTTCTTTTACAAGTCCCATAGCCACCCCTGCTACAGGTGCTTTAATAGGCACTCCAGCATCCATTAACGATAAAGTGCTGCCACACACACTTCCCATAGAGGTAGAGCCATTAGAACCTAAAACTTCAGATACCAATCGTATGGTGTAAGGAAAATCTTCTTCAGATGGTAAAACTGGCTCTAAAGCGCGTTCTGCTAAAGCACCGTGTCCTATCTCTCGTCGTCCAGGTCCACGGACTGGTCTTGCCTCTCCCACACTGTAAGGTGGGAAATTATAATGGTGCATATATCTTTTCGATTCCTCAACCCCTAGACCATCCAGGATTTGTTCGTCTCCTACAGGCCCAAGTGTAGAAACTGTTAAAACTTGAGTTTCTCCCCGGGTAAAAAGTCCCGAGCCATGGGTTTTAGTCAAAATACTTGTCTCACATTTAATAGGCCTAACTTCTTCTAAACCTCTACCATCTATACGCACTTTATCTTCAATAATCATTTTACGAACTGTCTCTTTTTCTTTTTTAGCAAGCAGTTCATTAAACCACCTAGGGCTTTCCGGATATTCTTCCAAGTAAGAACTATTCTCTGTAAAAAATTGTTCTTTTAAATTATTGCGTATTTGGTCTAAAAATGCTTCCCGCTCTTGCTTAAGAAGCTTTTGTTGGGCGCACTGCTTGATTGCTTCAACTACCTTATCGGAGATAAACTCTTTAATTTTATCAGATACTTCAGAGTTAATTTCTTCTTCCGTAGGGATATTTTTTTCCTTGGCCAACCCCATAGCTAATGCTTCCATCCTAAAGCTCTCAATGAACTCAACAATCTTAATTATTTCCTCATGACCAGCCATTATTGCTTCTAACATCGTATCCTCAGGTACTTCCTGAGCTCCTGCTTCAACCATCATAATAGCATCCTTGGTGCCAGCAACTGTAAGATTTAGTTTACTCTTTTCAGACTGTTCTAGATTAGGATTAATAACCAGCTGCTCATCAAATAGTCCAACCCTAACAGCTCCAATTGGTCCCATAAAAGGAACATGAGAAATTGTCAACGCAGCAGATGCTCCAATCATGGCTAATATATCTGGTGGATTATCCTGGTCTACAGAAAGTACTGTAGTTACTACTTGTACATCATTACGGTAATGCTTGGGAAAAAGTGGCCTAATCGGGCGATCAATTAATCTTCCCGATAGAATTGCCTTTTCACTTGGTCTTCCTTCCCTTTTAATAAAACCTCCTGGAATTTTTCCTACAGCATATAGTCTCTCTTCGTAATCCACAGTTAACGGGAAAAAATCTATACCTTCTCTTGGTTCACCAGATGCAGTTGCGGTAGCTAAAACCATCGTATCACCATATTTAGCTAAAACCGAACCACTAGCTTGTCTTGCTAATCTACCTGTTTCAAGTACTAGTTCTCTTCCTTGTAACAATAGTGTTTTTTTTAAAACTTTCCCATAGGGTTCCATCTAAAGTAAAACCTCCTAACTACTCTCTATGCATGTAACTAATACCTGTTCTACACATAATATATTATTTCCTGCTCTTACCACAAAAAATACCAAATATTTATTATAATCGAGTAAAGTAAAGCCGAAGTAATCTGCTTCGGCTTTATCCTTCTCACAGAACCGTACGTATCAGCTCATCGGCTCAGCAAACATGCCGGGCAAACTAAAAAAAGAGCGCATTTTTGCGCCCTTATCTTCTTAAGCCTAAATCTTCAACTATTTTCTTATATCTATCAAAGTAATTATCTTTAAGGTAATTTAACAATCCTCTTCTTTGTCCAACCATTTTCAAAAGACCTCTACGCGAGTGGTGGTCTTTTTTATGGGTTTTTAAGTGGTCTGTTAAATCATTAATCCTCTGTGTAAGAATTGCAATTTGAACTTCAGGTGAGCCAGTATCATTATCATGTATTTTAAATTTATCAATAATCTCCTTTTTCTTATCAGTTGCTAACACTAAAATCACCTCCTTGTCTTTACCTTATCCCCTTATCCAAGAAGGCCGTCGAGGTCTTCGGTCTTCCTAGCCTAAGGTTCATATACTTTTAACAAAATGTATTATACTAAATTTAACTGATATTTGCAAGTTAATAAATCGGAACATTTAGATCATAATGTTAATTAAGATCTAGATAATGCTAAGAATACATCTTTGCGGTCTTGTTCCAATTGTTTTTGTAATCTTTCAGGAGAGTGGAATTTTTGTTCATTACGTAATCTTTTAACAAGGCTTATTTCTAATTCTTGTCCATAAATATCCTGATCAAAGTTAAAAATATTAACTTCAATAGTTTGAGGTAAATTATACCCAAAAGTAGGTTTTTGTCCAATATTAGTCATTCCTAAATACTCTTGGTTGTCAATCATTATTTTACTTGCATAGACACCACTTTTAGGAACTAAAATATTTTGACCAACTCGTAAGTTGGCAGTAGGGAACCCTATTTTCCGGCCAACTCTGCGTCCTAAAACAACCTTTCCATATAAAACAGGCCAATAACCTAAAAACTGCTTTGCTTTTTCTATTTTGCCTTCCAAAAGCATTTTGCGAATACTTGAACTGCTTACGACTTGTTGTTCTATCTTTACTGGTTTGATAACCTGTAATTTGAAATCAAGCTTACTACTTAACTCTTTTAAAGTACGAGTATTTCCACTTGCCATAGCACCGAATGTATAATTAAAGCCAACAAAAACATGTTTAGCATTTAATTTGTCATGTAAAATTTCTTTGGCAAATTCATCAGCCTTCAAAGCCGCCATGGACATGTCAAAGGTCAAGTAGATTAAAATATCTACTCCTAACTTAGAAATAATTTCTGTTTTCTTATTTTTATTTAAGATAGTTTTAAATTCACGCTCTGGATATAGTATCCTAATTGGATGAGGCTCAAATGTTACAACGACAGATAAAGCATTTTGCTGACGAGCTAGCTCTACACATTCAGTGATTAGTTTGCGATGTCCTAGATGTACCCCATCAAAGTTACCCAGGGCAACTACCGTTTGTTCCTGATAATCAGGTAAATCGTAAAGTATCTTCATTTTAAACCTCTTATTTCAGAACTTTTGTCATACGTACATTTTTGTTTTGTTTTTCCCATATTCCAATAGCAATTAACTTATTGTTAGGGCTAAAGACAGCAACTTTGCTTCCTTCATCTAAATCCTTAGGATAATAAACCACATCAGGCAAAAAAATGTTTCTTCCATTTAATGCCGCCTCGACTGCGTTGTTTTGAATGACTACTGCCGGTAGTTGTTCAACAGCTCTTTCAAGGGGAAGCAAGAAGCTATATTCCTTATTTTGAATAGCATTTTCTATTTCTTCTAGAGTCCAGGCTTCAGAAACACAAAATGGGCCAGTCGCTGTGCGTAGTAAAAAGGCCATTGCTGCACCGCAGCCCAACTTTTGACCTAGATCATGGCATAATGTACGAATGTAGGTACCTTTGGAACAACTAACATCAAATAGAACACGATAAGGCTCTTCATCAAAGTATTTTTTAACGATTTTTAAATCATAAATTTCAACTTGTCTAGGTTGTCTTTCAACCTCAATGCCTTTTTTGGCTAATTCGTATAATCTTTGTCCCTGGTAATGAACAGCTGATACCATAGGAGGTATTTGTTCTATTTTACCAATAAATTGTTGATATACTTGATCAAACATTTCCAGATGAGCAGTCTTAACAGCATTTCTTCCCTGCAGTTTTCCTTCTAAATCTTGACTATCTGTCGTTATTCCCAAAATAAGCTCACAGCGATAACTTTTCGCATATTCTTGAACATATTCTGCCAGTCTTGTAGCTTGTCCAACAGCAATAACCAATACCCCGGGCACTGCAGGATCTAGTGTGCCTGTATGACCAATTTTTTTTATATTCAACTGTTTGCGCATCCAGCCAACTACATCGTGGGAGGTCATACCAGGTGGTTTCAATACATTTATTAAACCATTCATTTTAATTCTGCTACCTTACCTTCAAGAATCATTTTTTCTGCTTCAAGTGTAACCATCTCTATAACCTCTTTTAAAGATCCATTGATGGTACAACCAGCTGCCCTTGGATGTCCTCCCCCACCAAACTTTTGGGCCAATAGATTTACATTCACATATTCTTTTGATCGGAAACTAATTTTAATTATAGCTGGATTAACTTCTTTAAATACAATACCAACTTCAACTCCTTCAATGGAGCGGGGATAGCCCGTCAAACCTTCTAAATGCTCCGCACTAGCTTTAAAATTCTCTAAAGTTAGAGCATCTATGGAAAACCAGGCCAATTTGCCATTAGCTTCAATTTGCAAGGAATCTAGCGCCTTATGCAATAATTTTAAAGTGATTAAAGATCTATTATCCCAAATATTTTTTCTGATGGATTTTAAATCGGCGCCGGCTGCCATTAATTCACCTGCTATTTTTAGAGTCTCAGGAGTGGTATTTTCAAATTGAAATGACCCAGTATCAGTTACAATTGCAGTATACAAAGCAGTTGCAATACTTGACGTAATTGTTACGGACATTTTTTTTATTAGTTTATATATTATTTCGCCAGTAGCTGCTGCCCTAGAATCCACATAATTTAGCTGTCCAAAATATTCATTACTCACATGGTGGTCAATATTTATAATAGTTTTCAGGGATGGGCATTTTTCCTGCAGATTGAAACCCAGCCTTCCTAGATCAGTGCAGTCGACTAAAATAGCTGTTTCAAAATCATTATGTAATAAAACAGGGAGTATCAATTCACGACTCCCTGTCATATAGAAAAAGTTTTTGGGCATAGGGTCATTATTAACAACTAAACCTTTTAACCCCAATATTTTAAGGGCTTCAGCCAAGGCAAAAGCAGATCCTAGGCAATCACCATCAGGGTTTTCATGAGTAGCAATTAAAACATTTTGACTTTCTTTTAAAGCTTTAATAATTTCATTCATTATGTCCATTAAAATTTTCCCCTTCGTCAGTACTGACTTGGTGTAAAATTTTAGCAATCTTAGCTCCATGTTCGATTGACTCATCAAAAACAAAACTAATCTCGGGTATATAACGAAGTTGTATACGTTTCCCAATTTCCTTTCTTACAAAACCCTTAGCTTTATTTAAAGCCGTCAAAGAACGTGTCTTCTCTTCCTCATTACCATAGATGCTGACAAAGACTTTAGCGTAACGCAAATCGCCAGTTACATCAACGGCCGTTACTGTAATAAAGCCAATGCGCGGGTCTTTTAATTCATCTCGAATAATTTGAGCAATTTCTCTCTTCATTTCTTCGGCTATACGTTGATTACGTTGAAAAACCAATTGGTTCACCCCGCTTAGTCTAACTCTCTTTTAACTTCTTCCATTACATAAGCTTCAAAAACGTCTCCTTCTTTTATATCATTAAAGCGCTGCAAGCCCAATCCACATTCGAAACCTTGAGATACTTCTTTTACGTCATCTTTAAAGCGACGTAAAGACTCGATTTCTCCCTCGTGTATTACAATTCCATCCCGAATTACCCTAATTTTAGATTTATTGGTGATTTTGCCGTCGGTAACATAAGAACCAGCTACAGTACCAACTTTAGGTACTTTAAATATTTGCCTAACTTCTGCACGTCCAATTACATTTTCTTTCCATTCTGGATCTAATAGACCAGATAAAGCCGCCTTAACATTATCAATAGCTTCGTAAATAACTCTGTATAGCTTAATATCAACTTGTTCATTCTCTGCAGCTTTCCGAGTATTACTATCTGGCCGTACATTAAAACCGATAATAATTGCATTAGATGCTGAAGCTAACATTACATCAGTTTCCGTTATAGCACCAACACCATTATGAATAACGTTAACCTTAACTTCATCTGTATTTAAACCCTCTAGAGACTGTTTTAATGCTTCAACTGAACCCTGAACATCAGCCTTCAAAATAATATTTAATTCTTTAAGTTCCCCAGCATTAATGCTATCAAACAAATCATCTAAGGTTACCTTATGGCCTTTTTGTAATTCTTCCTGCCTCTTGACAATCTGCCTTTGATTTACAACTTCTCTAGCTAATTTTTCATCTTCCACTGCTTGGAAAATATCACCAGCCTCAGGCACATTTGAAAGCCCCAAAACTTCTACTGGTACGGAAGGTCCGGCTCCGTTTATTTTATTACCCTTATCATCCATCATAGCACGAACCTTGCCAAAGACAGTACCGGATACAATAATATCCCCTATATGCAGCGTTCCTTTTTGAACTAAAATAGTAGCTACGGGGCCACGCCCTTTATCTAATTTAGCTTCAATTACTACGCCGGAAGCTAAGCGGTTGGGATTAGCCTTTAACTCACTCATGTCCGCTACTAAAAGAATCATTTCCAATAGTTCACTGATTCCTTGCTTCTTCAGGGCAGAAACTTCAACAAATAAAGTATCACCGCCCCATTCCTCAGAAATCAGTCCATACTCTGCTAATTCTTGTTTAACTCTTTCGGGAGCGGCATTTGGCCGATCAATTTTATTTATGGCTACAATAATTGGAACTTCCGCGGCTTTAGCATGGTTTATTGCTTCAATAGTTTGTGGCATAACACCATCGTCGGCAGCAACAACCAAGATGGCAATATCAGTAGCTTGTGCTCCCCTAGCTCGCATTGCTGTAAAAGCTTCGTGACCAGGAGTATCTAAAAAAGTTAATTTACGTTTATTAATTTCCACTTGGTAAGCACCGATATGCTGGGTAATACCCCCTGCTTCCGTAGCCGTTACGTTAGATTTTCTAATTGCGTCAAGGAGGGAAGTTTTTCCATGATCCACATGCCCCATAACAGTTACAACCGGTGGCCTTTCCTTTAAAGATTCGGGGGCATCTTCCATTTCTTCAATTTCAGTCATTGGTTTATCTGTTTTAAACTCAACCTCAATACCATACTCAGCAGCAACTAAAGTAGCAGTGTCTAAATCAATTTCTTGATTAACAGTTGCCATAACACCTAACCCAATTAACTTTTTAATTATATCAGAAGCTGTTTTTCCAATTTTTTTAGCAAAATCTTGAACAACTATACTTTCACCTAAAGTAACTTTTTTAATAACTTGAACATCAGGTTTAGGTGCCGGCTCATGTTTTTTCCTATCATTTTTTTTGCGCCTATTCCTAAAGTCAGTATTTTTTTTATCATCAGAAGTTCTTTTTTTAATAATTTGTTTTTTGGGCTCAAAATTTTTGTCATTGTCAACATATTTAACAGCTCGAGAAGCAGTATCCTCTTTAGGAGCATTATTTGACATATTGTTATTTACTTTATTCTGCACTCTGTTATTTACCTTACTATTTACGCCATTATTATCTTTGTTTGATTGGCTTTTATTAGCTTCTGCCCTTTTATGATCGGAATTATTCTTATTAAGAGCGTCTTTGCGTTGATTACTTCCCCGCTTGTTATTAAGATTTAAGTCACCGCTTTTTTCATTAGCCTTGTAATCCTTGTCATTGTTCTTTGGCAAATTTTCGTTTTTCACAATATTTTTATTTTCAAGATCTTCCGTACTCTTTTTTTCGTCTTTATCCTTTGAATTAAGATAGTTTTCTAATAAAGCAATTTCTTTTTCGTCTATAGTGCTCATGTGAGATTTAACTTCTACCCCTAATTTGCCAAGAATCCAAACTAACTCCTTCGTATTTATTTTTTTTTCCTTTGCTAATTCGTAGACTCGTAATTTGCTCATTAATTCACCCCCGCAATAGTAACCTATTCTTTCCCTTCTCCCGCAATTATTTGAATAATTTGTTTTGCAAAATTTGCATCAATAATTCCTACCACGGTTCTAGGGGACTTTCCTATGGCCATTCCAATTTCATCTTTAGATAAAATTTGAAGAATAGGTATATCCTGTTTAGCACATTGATAGCTATAATATTTAAAATTATCTTCCGAACAATTTTCAGCTAAGATAATTAATTTACATTTTTTAATTTTGGCTCGACAAGTATTATCTCCAGATATTAAATTACCTGATTTTTGAGCAAAACCTAAAAGGTTTTTAATTCTTTGCATTTTCATCTTTTAACTTTTTTTCCAAATCCTCAATAATATTCGGTGCTATGTTGGTAACCAACGCTCTTTCCAAACTTTTGCTTTTTACTGCTTTGGCTAGGCATTCCACATTAGGACAAATATAAGCACCACGTCCTGCTTTTTTCCCCGTAGAATCAATTATAACTTCTTCTGACGGAGTCCTAACAATTCTAATTAAAGATCTTTTCTCTTTTTTTTCTCTACAGCCCACACACATTCTTTGGGGAATTTTTTTTACTTTCAATTTTTAATCCTCCTCAAATATGTCAGGTTCCTTTTCAATCCCAACGGCTTGGGATTCGCTTTTTATGTCTATTTTCCAATTTGTTAACTTGGCTGCTAATCTAGCATTTTGCCCCTCTTTACCAATTGCTAAAGATAATTGATAATCAGGAACAACAACCATTGCCACTTTTTGTTCCTCATTAACTTCTACACTTAGCACCTTGGCAGGACTAAGGGAATTTGCAACATAGGCAGCAACATCTTTACTCCATTTCACTATATCAATTTTTTCACCTTTAAGTTCATTAACAATGGCCTGCACACGCATACCCTTTGGACCAACGCATGCTCCAACAGGATCAATATTTTCATCCTTTGAATAGACAGCAATTTTGGATCTAGAGCCGGCTTCTCTAGCCACTGCTTTGATTTCAACCGTACCATCGTGAATTTCAGGTACTTCTAACTCAAAAAGTCTTTTTAATAGCCCTGGGTGGGTACGAGAAAGCATAATTTGGGGCCCTTTTGTTGTTTTTTTAACTTCAACTATATAGGCTTTGATCCTATCATTATAGTTGTATTGTTCACCATTTATTTGTTCAGGTGGAGCTAAGAGGGCTTCAACCTTACCAAGGTCGATAAAGATGTTCCCTAATTCTTGGCGCTGCACAACACCAGTTACAATATCATCTTCCCTGCTGACAAATTCATCATAAATTATGTTCCGCTCCGCTTCTCGAATTCTCTGAACAACTACTTGCTTTGCCGTTTGGGCTGCAATTCGGCCGAATTCCCGAGGAGTAACCTCTATTTCCACTACATCTCCTACTTCATAGTTAGGATTTATTTGACGAGCATCTTCTAAAGAAATATCTACTCTACTATCTTGGACTTCCTCCACAATATTCTTACGAGCGTACACTCTAATCTCACCCGTGACTCGATCAATACTTACTCGAACATTTTGGAGAGACCCAAAATTCTTTTTATATGCCGAAATAAGCGCAGCTTCGATAGCATCCAATAGTATATTGGCCTCTATCCCTTTCTCTTCCTCAATATCCTTTAATGCCTCAATAAAATCCGCATTCATGCTACTTACCCTCCCCTATTATAAAGTACTATCTTAAAATTCTACCACTAAATGAGCATTACTAATATTTTTATATGGGATATGTTGTTCTTTACCATCAATGTCCAGTGTAATTTTTTCTGACGTGCTATTCTTTAAAATTCCTTTAAAATTTTTACTACCTTCTACCGGGGCATAAGTATTTATTTCAATGTGCTCGCCTTGATATTTAATAAAATCATCTATTTTTTTTAATGGGCGTTCAATTCCAAGGGAAGATACTTCTAAAATATAACTACCTGAAATTAGCTCAGCTTCGTCTAATAGTACTTCGATTTTCCGACTTACTAATTCGCAGTCATCTAATCCAATACCCTCGGCATGATCTATAAAAAAACGTAAATACCAATTGGGTCCTTCTTTTACATACTGAACTTCAACTAAATCATAACCTGCCTCTTCCACGGCAGAATGTACTAATTTCTCAGCTTTGACCTCTATGTTGTCTCTACTCATTTATTAAAACCCCTCCATCAACGTTGCTGTTCCTATTCTGCCAAACTATTTGCCATAATATACTATTATTAAAGCCTATCAAAAGTACAGATGCTTGGCATTTAGCCAAGCATTGGAAAAAGAATACTTACTCAGGTAATTAAAACATGAAATAAATATAAGCAAAGAGTGGGTTTCTTACCCACTCCAAAGCATTTCATAATGCATCATTTCAATACCCATAAATTAGTATATAGCATTTACTAGGAAATGGCAAGCCATTAAAAAAAGCTTAACTGGCCAGTTTCAGATAGACCTCTTAAACAGCCATGGTCCCTTAAAATTTCAATTACAGTTTTGCTTAACTTCGAGCGAACCCTTAAGTCTTCTATTGAACTAAACTTTTTCTCTTGGCGAGCTACTGCAATATTTTCCGCTGCAGTTTGACCCAACCCCTGTAGTGAAGCAAAAGGTGGCAATATTTCTCCATCAATAATTTTAAAGTTTGTTGCTTCAGAGTCCCATAAATCGACTTTACGTAGTTTTATACCCCTTAAGAACATTTCCAGGGATATTTCCAAAATAGTAAGTAAATTTTTTTCCTTGGCTGAAGCTTCATTACCTTTTTTTTCGATATCCTGAATAGCCTCCTTTACACGTTTGGCACCCTGGGTTATTAATCCGGCATCAAATTCATCTGCTCTAACCGTAAAGAAAGTAGCATAAAATGCCTGTGGGTAATAAACCTTAAAATAAGCAATTCTAAAAGCCATTGTAACATAAGCCACAGCATGAGCTTTTGGAAACATATATTTAATTTTTTTACATGATTCAATGTACCAAGAGGGGATAGAATGTTTACGCATTTCCTCTTCATACTCAGGCTTAACTCCTTTGCCTTTACGTACATCTTCCATAATCTTAAAAGCAGTTCCTGGCTCCATACCTCTATAGATTAGGTAAAGCATAATATCGTCTCGGGTAGAAATAGCTTCCGACAGTTTAGCTGTACCACTTTTAATTAAATTTTGGGCATTATTTAACCAAACATCGGTTCCATGTGAAAAACCGCTAATACGAACTAGTTCAGAAAAGGTTTTCGGTTTTGTGTCTTCTAGCATTTGTCTAACAAAACGAGTTCCGAATTCTGGAATGCCCAAAGTTCCAACTGAAGAGCCAATATCTTCAGGTTTAATACCTAAGGCATCGAGGGAAGAAAACAAAGACATGGTTTTCTCTTCGTCTAGGGATATATTTTTAGCATCAACACCTGTTAAATCCTCTAGCATTTTAATAACTGTCGGGTCATCATGTCCTAAGATATCTAATTTTACTAGTCGGCTGCTAATTGAATGATAATCAAAATGGGTAGTAATAGTATCCGACTTCACATCGTCAGCTGGCCTTTGGATGGGAGTAAATTTATGTATATCAGTTGATTTAGGTACTACCATTAATCCACCAGGGTGCTGACCTGTTGTTCGCTTAACGCCAGTAAAGCCAGCAACTAGCATTGCTATTTCGGCGTTTCTTGGTTGATAGTTTTTTTCTTCAAAATAATTTTTCACAAAACCATAGGCTGTTTTTTCCGCAATAGTTGCAATAGTTCCCGCTCTAAATACATAATCCTTACCAAATAATTCTTCAGTAAACTTGTGCGCTCTTGGCTGGTAATCACCAGAGAAATTTAGATCGATATCCGGTACTTTATCTCCCTTAAATCCTAAAAATGTTTCAAAAGGAATATCGTGACCATCCTTCTTATATTGTGTCCCGCATTTTGGACATACTTTATCGGGCAAATCAACCCCACAGTTATAGGAACCATCCTCTATAAATTCTGAATTTTTACATTGGGGACAAATATAATGAGGTGGAAGAGGGTTTACTTCAGTTATCCCGGTCATTGTCGCCACAAAAGAAGATCCTACAGATCCTCGAGAACCTACAAGGTAACCATCGTCATTTGATTTTTTAACTAATTTTTGGGCAATTAAATATAGGACTGCAAAGCCATTGTTAATAATAGAATGAAGTTCCTTATTCAACCGGTCTTTGACAACTTTCGGCAAATCTTCCCCATATATTTCTTTAGCCTTATTCCAACTCATGCTTTCGATTTGTTCTTCAGCTCCTGGAATTTCAGGAGCATAAAGTTCCTTCGGGATAGGTAAAACGTCCTCGATTTTATCGGCAATTTTTTGGGGATTAGTAATTACAACTTCCTCTGCTACTTCTGCTGGTAAGTAAGCAAATTCCTCTAACATTTCTTCCGTTGTTCTAAAGTAAAGGGGTGCTTGTGGTTCGTCATCATATCCTTGTCCGCACATTAGGATACGCCTATAAACTGCATCTTCTGGATTTAAAAAATGCACATCTCCTGTAGCTATAACTGGTTTTCCTAATTTTTCTCCTAATTTAATTATTTTTCTATTAATATCTCGTAGGTCTTCTACGGAATCAACTATGCCTTTACGCAGCAAAAATTCATTATTACCTATAGGCTGAATTTCAAGATAGTCATAAAAGGCTGCAATTTTTAACAAATCCTCCATTTCTTTACCTTTTAGTATACTTTGAATTAATTCCCCTGCTTCACAAGCTGAACCAATTATTAAACCCTCCCGATACTGTTCAAGTAAATCTCTAGGTATCCTAGGTTTGCGATAAAAATATTGTAAATGGGATATGGAGATAAGGCGATAAAGGTTTTCTAAACCCTTTTGATTTTCTACCAGGAGAATAATATGATAAGTTTTTTCTTTTTCGGCTTCGTTTTCTTTTTTATCAAAAAGATATCCTTCTACACCGTAAATAATCTTAATATTATATTTTTGCCCGGCGTCGTAAGCCTCTGGAAAAGCTTGTACAACACCATGGTCTGTTATGGCTATGGCCGGATGGCCCCATTGAGCTGCTCTCTGTACACATTTTGCAGTATCCGTTATTCCATCCATAGCGCTCATTTTAGTGTGTAAATGTAGTTCAACTCTTTTTTTAGGGCTGGTATCTTCCTTAATATCCGGTTCAATTAAACTTATGTCGTAAGCTTGGAGTGTTAACTCCCGACTATAATTATCTTGCTGAACAGAACCTCTAATCAAAAGCCACTGGTTGTTCTTTAAGCGTTCAGAAAAACCTTTATTTTTTTCATTTTCAAATAATTTTACTGTAATTGCACTAGTATTATCTGTAAAGTCAAAAATAACTAGATTGCGGCCACTTTTTAACTCTTTAACCTGGTAGTTAAATACTCGTCCTCTAACAGTTACCGATTTTTCTTCTTCGACGATATCTTTTATTAAAGTTACTTCAGATGTTATTTTTTTGCCTATAATTTGCTTATCAGTGGAACAAAAGGCAGCTCTCGAAGGTTTTAAATTCTGTAATTTATATTCTATTTTTTCTTCTAACTCTTGGTTAGGGGAAGAAGCTTCATTTATGCTTTCATCGGTAACTAATTTTACTTCTATACTTTTCCCCATCATCTTATGTATTATTTTTTTAAGCTGAATAAGACAATTTCGTTGCTGAAGATAACCTGTAACAACAAAGTTTGGAGAAAAAATTATTATTGTTTCATCCTGAACTTCCCAACGTGCACTATTTAACCACTCACTTACAGCAGGAGTATGCTCATACAGCAATTCCGTAATATAATGGCTATAACATTGTACAAAATCCGTTACTGATACGCCGGCATTTTGAAAATTAGGAACAAATACCAGGTTTTTTAGGCCTGGTATTGCAGATAGAACATTTTTAGTTAACTGCTTTAATTTATCAAAACTAATGAATGATGGACAATTTAAAAATATTCGCCATTCTTTTTTCCGTGATGATACTAGAACTTTTTCAACTTCACATTCACTAAGTATTTGCGTTAAATCCTGATCTAAATAAACTTGCTCTAGTAAGGCCTTTAACATTCCTGTGTCTTTATTTGTTACTATTGGTACTTGCATTTTTTATCACCATCAAATTAATTTACCGTCTTACAATATGGCAAGAATATGTTTTAGCAATTTCCCAATACATTCTCATTCTAGCTGCAAAACCTTTTAACAGACCTAACTTTTCCTCTTTCATAATATGTGTTAACTCTGGTAAAAGCACTTCTTTAGCTCTCAAGTGATGTTCTGCAACATAGCGTGTTAATGCTACTTCTACTCCAAAACGTGTTACATCAAGATTTGTAAGATCTGTGATTATATTTTTCTTTATTGCCCGTTGTCCGGAAAGAAAAGGTGCAAAAAATTGGGCCAGATCCGTAGCCGCACGTCCCCGTTCGAAAATACCTACTGTCATTTCCGCTTCATCATCTAAGACAGGTTTAATCAAATTAAGCACATGATCGGGTCTTAGTCCCACTAAATCTGCATCTAAAAATAATAGTATGTCTTGGCTGCTTTCTTTTGCACCAACCATCATGGCACCACCTTTTCCAACATTGTCCGGCAGTACAATAACTTTGGCTCCAGCAGCTTCAGCAATTACAGGAGTAGTATCCTTTGAGCCATCACTAACTACAATCGTTTCAGCAATACAATCAACTTTTTGTAAAGTTTCCACAACTGATCCAACTGTTTTTTCCTCATTATAGGCAGGAATAACTGCAGAGACTTTCAAAAAACTCCGCCTCCTTAAAAAATTGGTGAATTAAACCTTGAAAATTTCTGCAACTATTTCACTAATTCTTGCATCCTCTTAACTATACTTCCTAATTCAACAATTTCTTCTTGTCCTGTAGCTCTATGTTTTAAGTCAACTGTTTGTTGGGATAATGTTTTCTTACCAACAGTAATCCTATAGGGATACCCAACTAAATCAGCATCAGCAAATTTCACACCAGCTCGTTCATCTCGATCGTCAATAACTACTTCTACGCCTGCTTTTTGTAAATCGAAGTAGATCTGATTAGCCAAATTCATTAACCCTTCATCTTTAATGTTAACAGGAATAACTATAACATGAAAGGGAGCGATTGCCAAAGGCCAAATAATCCCTTGTTCATCGTAATTTTGTTCAATAGCGGCTGCCATAGTCCTGCTAACACCGATTCCATAACATCCCATCACCAAAGGATATTCTTGCCCTTGTTCGTCAACATAGGTTGCTCCCAAGGATTTACTATATTTTGTTCCTAGCTGGAAAACTTGTCCGACTTCAATACCTCGAGCAGACTTCATTTCTGCCTGACACTTAGGGCAAGCATCTCCAGATTTAACAAGACGAATATCAACTATTTTGTCTGCTGTAAAATCGCGTCCATAATTAATATTTATATAATGATAATCTGCCTTATTAGCACCAACTATTCCATTTACCACAAACTGAACTTCTTCATCGGCGTAAACCTTTACCCCTTTAATTCCTATAGGGCCAACATAACCAGGCAAAGCCCCTGTAGTTTTCTCAATTATTTCATCTTCTGCTAATTTAAGTTCCAAACAGCCAATAGTATTTTGCAGCTTTATTTCATTTACTTCTCTATCCCCTCTTACTAAAACACAGATTAAATTTCCATCTGCTTCATAAAACAATGTTTTTATCATACTTTCAGCAGTTCTTTTGGTAAATTGTACTAGCTGCTCAATGGTTTTTACTCCCGGTGTATAAAGCAATTCTCTAGGTTTGATAGCATCATTTACTTTATTATTATTAATTGTATTTTCTGCTCTCTCAACATTAGCAGCATAATCACATTCTGTGCAATAAACAATCTCTGCTTCTCCAGAATTGGCTAATACCATAAATTCATGAGTTGTACTTCCGCCAATTGCACCTGAATCCGCCTCAACTGGACGAAATTTCAAACCACATCTGCTAAAGATTTTATTATAAGCTTCATACATTTTTGCGTAACTAATTTTTAGGCCTGCCTCATCTCGGTCAAAAGAATATAGATCTTTCATTACAAATTCACGACCGCGCATTAGACCGAAACGGGGTCTTCTTTCGTCTCGAAATTTACACTGTATTTGATAAAGTAATAAAGGCAACTGCTTGTAAGAGTTGACTTCTCTACGGACTAAATCAGTAATAATTTCTTCATGGGTTGGACCTAAACAAAAATTTCTGCCATGCCTATCTTGAAGTCTAAATAATTCGGCGCCATAGACATCCCATCTGCCACTTTCCTGCCAAAGCTCGGCAGCCTGAATAATAGGCATCAAAATTTCCTGCCCACCTGAAGAGTCCATTTCCTCACGTATTATATGCATAATTTTCCGTATTACCCGCCAGCCTAAAGGTAAATATGTATAAACACCTGTGGCAGTTTTTCTAATCATACCTGCTTTAACTAATAATTTATGGCTAATAACCTCAGCCTCAGCAGGAATTTCCCTTAAAGTTGGCATTAACAAGGCAGATACCCGCACTTTAATTCCTCCTTAACAGCAGATTTCATAGTACCGTCTTAACTTCGGAAAGTAATGCTTCTACAAGTTTTTCCTGGGGTACTTTAGCAATGATTTGTCCTCTTTTAAAAATTATACCGAATTCTTTACCACCAGCAATACCTAAATCGGCCTCACGTGCTTCTCCAGGCCCATTAACCACACAGCCCATTACCGCAATTTTCAAAGGTTGTTTAATATAAGAAAGCCTTTCTTCCACTTCATTGACAATTTTAATTAAATCTATACCACATCTGCCGCAAGTGGGACATGATATGATTTCAACGCCCTTTTGCCTAAGCCCTAATGTTTTTAAAATCTGAAAGCCAGTTCTAACTTCTTCTACCGGATCACCTGTTAGAGAAACACGAATCGTATCCCCAATTCCTTCGGACAAAAGAATTCCTATACCTACAGCAGATTTGATTGCTCCCTGCTGGACCGTTCCTGCTTCAGTAACTCCAACATGCAACGGGTAGGAAACTTTTTGTGCCAACATTCTATAGGCGTCAAGCATTAAAGGTACATTAGAGGCCTTCATAGAAATTTTTATAGCATTAAAGTTTAGATCTTCTAAAATATTTATATGTTCTAAGGCGCTTTCCACCATAGCTTCTGGTGTAACACCGCCATACTGTGCAATTTTTTCTTTGCTTAAAGAGCCAGCATTAACTCCTATTCTAATCGGAATACCTTTATCTTTTGCGACTTCAATTACCCTTTTAACTTTTTCCTTACTGCCAATATTCCCCGGATTCAATCTTAAACCATCTATTCCGTTTTTTAAAGCCTCAATGGCCAAGCGATAATCAAAATGTATATCTGCTATAAGTGGAATATGAATTTGCTGCTTAATTTTTTTTAAAGCTAAGGCAGCTTCAGTATCAACAACTGCTACTCTAACTAACTCACAGCCTGCACCCTCTAATTTTCTAATTTGTTCTACAGTAGCAGAAACATCTCTTGTATCTGTATTGGTCATAGATTGAACAGTTATAGGGGCATTATCTCCAACTATAACCCCACCAATTTTTACAGCTGAGCTCTTTCTTCTTTTAATCAACCAACTCCACCATCCATATAAGTTTCACTAAATCTTATTGACCTATTTTTAGAACATCGTTGTACGTAATGATAATCATTAATGCAATTAGTAGGAAAAAACCTATCATATGGACAAAATTTTCTTTTTCGGGTTGGATAGGTCTTCCCCTTAACTTTTCGATTCCTAAAAAAATCAAACGGCTACCATCTAAGGCAGGTATGGGGAACAAGTTAATTATCCCTAAGTTCAAACTTAGAATTGCAGCCAAATTTAATATAAAGGCCATGCCAAATTGTACTGCCTGATCTATAATTTGCACCATACCTACAGGTCCGGCAACATCAGCAGGAATTTGACCCGTTATCATTTGAAATAAACTAGTTATCATTAAAACGCTTATGGTTATTGTTTGTTTTATTCCTAAATAGATAGAATTAAAAACATTTTGTTTTTCCCATATTCTTTCAATACCTACTATGCCAACCTGATTTTGAGCATCAAGCTTAGGAACAATTGATAGGTGAATTGTTTTATTGTCTCGTAAGATTGTAAATTTTAATTCCTTTTGTGGATTACTACGAATAATCTCAGTCAGCTCACTCCAAGTTTCAGTCTTTTGGTTGTTAATAGCAATAATTTTATCGCCTGCTTGAATGCCAACTTGATCAGCAGGACTGCCATTTACAATTCTAGCAACTACATTTTGTTCTGAAGGTATACCGATGCCCATAAAAACAATAATGAATAAAAATATCGCTAATAAAAAATTCATCAGACTGCCAGATGCAATCACCAAAGAACGTTGACCTACAGTTTTGGTATTAAAACCTTTAACATCGTCTTCGTCACCAGATTCCATTCCAGCCATTCTATTAAAACCACCTAAGGGCAGCAATCTTAAGGAATACAAAGTTTCCCCTTTCTGAAAACCAAATATTTTAGGTCCAAGTCCAATGGAGAATTCATGGACTTTAATACCTACCGCTTTAGCAGTCATAAAATGACCTAGTTCGTGAGCAATAATCAAAATCCCCAGAATTAAAATAGTTATCAATATAGACAAAACATCACCTTCTTCCTAATTATGTAAGCTATTGACCTTGCTTATTACTTTCTGTCTCGCAATCTTGTCTACTTCAAATATTTCTTCTAAAGTAGGATCTGATACAATTTCCAGCTCATCTAAGCAATATCTAATTAAATCTGTAATTTCCAAAAAACCAATTTGCTTATCTAAAAAAAACTGTACAGCTTGTTCATTAGCTGCGTTATAAATACATGGTGCAGTACCACCTATTCGGCCAACTTCATATGCCATTTTAAGTGCAGGAAAGCTAGCATCATTAGGTTTTTCAAAAGTAAGTTGCCCAATTTTAGCTAAATCCAGTCTTTCCCAGTTATTATTCCACCTTGTTGGCCAAGTCAGTGCATATTGAATAGGAAGGCGCATATCAGGCAAACCCATTTGAGCCAGCAAAGAACCATCCCTAAATTTTACTAAAGAATGAATAATACTTTGTGGGTGAACAACTACTTCAATGTTTTCATAAGGCATATTAAACAGCCAATGAGCCTCTATAACTTCTAAGCCCTTATTGACCATAGTAGCAGAATCAATTGTAATTTTAGCGCCCATGGCCCAATTGGGGTGTTTAAGGGCCGTTTCAGGTTTAACAGTTAAAAGCTGCTCTTTTTTACATCCCCTGAAAGGACCTCCCGAAGCCGTAATTATTATACTTTCAACTAAGTCAATTTTATTGTCCATGCATTGAAAGATAGCACTATGTTCGCTGTCTACTGGTAATAGATTAACTTTTTGGTGAGCAGCTTCTCTCATAACTATCTGGCCTGCAGCAACTAATGTTTCTTTATTAGCTAATGCTATGTTTTTACCTAATTTAATCGCTTCTAAAGTAGGCTTTAATCCAACAAATCCGCTAATTGCCGCCACAACAGTGTCTACTTCAGATAAGGAAACGGCTTCTAGCATTCCCTCTTCGCCAGTTAATAATTTAGTTCTTGAATTGCCTACATTTTGTACTAACTTAGGAAATAGTTCTTGATTTACTAGAACCGCTACTTTAGGATGATAAACTAGAATTTGTTTACTTAAAGCATCTACATTACTGCCAGCTACTAGTGCATGGACTTCTAAATCATCTTTAAATTGATCTACTACTTGTAACGTTTGACAACCAATAGAACCAGTTGACCCTAGTAACGCTATTCCTTTTTTCATTTAATTTTTGCCACCTCATTCCATCCACGCCATATAGCTTTAAGTGCTACCCAAAATATTGGGCCAAGAATTACTCCTAGAACACCAAAAACTTTTAGGCCAACATAAATGCTAACAAGAGCCTCCAAAGGATGCATTCCTACATTGTCGCTCAGAACCTTTGGTTGTAATAAATTCCTTACAACAGTTATAAACACATATAAAATTACCAAACCGATTAACAATCCATAATTACCATTGAGCAATTCCCAGATTATCCATGGAATAAAAATTGCTCCAGGACCTAAAACAGGTAATAAATCTGCTATCCCAACGAATAAGGCAATTGTTAATGCGTATTCAACTTTAAGAATATATAAACCTACTAATGTTTGAATAAAAGTAATTGTAATCAAAACAAATTGAGCACGAATAAAGCCTATCATTGCTATAGTTATTTCTCTACCTACTGAATCTAAAAGTTTAGATGTTCTTAGGGGAAATAGTTTATACATTGCTTTTCTAATCTTTGTTTTATCTCTGCAAAAAAAGTAAGTTGCTATTAAGGCAAATATAACTAGCAACATTCCTTCCGGAATTGCACTTATGAAAGTAAAAGTACTTGTTAAAAGATGTCCAGCAAATGCTGTTAATTGGTTAACTATCTTTTGCACGTTTGCCGTAGCATTATCTAAAACATTTTGGGGAATTGATAAGGAAAAATAAAAATCAGTGGTTTTATTGATTAAATCCAAGGTAAATTTTGATAAACGGTCTGATAATTGGGGTAAATAACTGGAAAGCTCAATTAGTTCTAAGATAAGACGAATAGCTATCCAAGTAAAACCGGCAATTACAATACCGATAAAAAAGGTCAACGCAATTAAGACACTGGCTCCCCTACTAAGTTTAAAATGATGTTCCAAGTAGTCAACTACAGGATCTATCAAAGCAGCAATTATAATAGCTATAATAAAAGGAAGAACAATGGGAGTAGTATAATTAAATACACCTTTTAAAGCCGGAATAATGTAGTAATATGTAATAAGAGCAATTAGCAAAATAACTAAAGCAAATATGGTTTTAAAAAATAGTTTTAATAATTTAGGGGAAATATCTTTCATCAAAACCACACCTCAATTTATTATAAACTCCCTTAAGTAGTAATATACTACGGGTGCAGCAAAGAGTAGACTATCAAACCTATCAAGAATGCCACCATGTCCCGGCAACAAATTACCAGAATCTTTCACGCCTGCTTCTCTTTTTAGGGCTGATTCCCACAAATCCCCTAAAATACCTGCTAGGGCTATTAAAAAGGACAGCATCACGCTATGCCAAATTGTCAATATGCCAAATACAACACTAATTATAATTGCAGCAATAATAGTTATTAGTACTCCGCCAACAGCACCTTCAATAGTTTTATTAGGACTAACATGCACGTGCAATTTATGTTTACCAAAATACATTCCAGAAAAATAAGCGCCACTATCATTTAACCAAATTAAAACTAAAGTTATGATGACCCACCAAAATCCGTTGATAAAATTATAACGTATTAATAACAAATAACCAAACAGACCTGATATATATAATACGCCTAACAAAGTATATGCTAGATCAGATATGCTTCTTTTTCCATAATTAACGACTAAATTAATAACTCCGATTAAAAATAATACAATTAAAGGTTCATAATGCCTTAAAGGAAAATTTAAATAAATAACCATCAACATTATAATTCCTGTTAAATAACCTAGTATACGATAAGGTTTTATGCTAAGCTTATCGACAATATGATAATATTCTTTTAAACCTAAAAGGCTGATGAAGGTAACAGTTAAAAAAATAGGAAGTTTACCTAAGTACACAATAAAAACAGCAACAGGAACACCTATGACCGCTGTTAAAATTCTTTGATATAACATATACTCACTCCATTATTTTTTTAAACCACCAAATCTACGTTCCCGTTTATTATAATCATTTATAGCTTGATAAAGATGCTCACGTCGAAAATCCGGCCAAAAAATATCTGTAATCCAGAATTCGGTATAAGCAATTTGCCATAATAAAAAATTACTTACTCTAAGTTCACCTGAAGGTCTAATTAGTAAATCAGGATCTGGTAAAGAATTTGTATATAAATATGTTCTAAAAGTTTCATCATTAATGTCATCTAAAACCAACTTACCTGAAAGAAGTTGATCTCCAATTAACTTTACAGCATTGATAATTTCATTTCTACCACCATAATTTAAAGCAATAGTTAAAGTTAGTCCTGTATTTTGTTTAGTTACATTTACAGCTTCCTCTAATTTTTGTTTAACTTTGCTTGGTAAATCCTCTAACTCACCTATAGGATTAATCTTGATATTTTTTTTATGTAAATTAATAAGTTCTTTTTGTAAGTATTCAGCTAATAAGTCCATTAATATATCTACTTCTTCTTTTGGCCTTTTCCAGTTCTCTGTAGAAAATGCATAAACAGTTAAATAGGAAATCCCCATTTCACTGCATGCCTTAACTATATCTCTTAAGGATTCTACTCCAGCGCGATGACCTGCACTCCTGGGCAAACCCCGCTTTTTAGCCCAACGCCCGTTTCCATCCATAATAATTGCAATATGCTTAGGCAAATGCGCAAAATAATGTCTTCTTAAAGAGTTCTCATTGAGCGGTTTATTGAATATATGCAGTAGTCGGCGCCAAGATTGAAAACCCATAAATTACACTCCTTTTATTTATTAACAAACCCCCTCTACTGAGGGGGTTTATTAATTATTCCTCGACAATTGCTTCGTTAGGGCAGGCACCTACACAAGTTCCGCACTCGGTACAAGCGTCTGCATTAATTACATAACGATCATCGCCTTCAGAAATAGCGTTGTTTGGGCACTCATCAACGCAAACACCGCAGGATAAGCAATCTTCAGTAATCTTATACACCATTTTTCACCCCCTTTCAATGAGCACAAGGAGCTATAACCAAGTGCATTATTCCACTGCCTTCGTGTCTTTGCCTTACTACTCTATAATTAAGTAAATTATTGGAATTTTTGCATTTCGGGGACGATGCCACCATAACTGTGCCAATTGTATAGTTGTTTTTCTCTAATATAGCTCTTGCCTCAGTTAAAGGCAATGCTACCACACAAAATTCACTTTTTTTATACCTCAAGTATTTCAGCTTCTTTGTTAGCTAGAATTTTATCTATTTGTTCAATATACTTATCGGTGAGTTTCTGCACCTGTTCAAGACCTTTTCTAGACTCGTCCTCAGCTATGCTTCCTTCTTTTTCCATCTTTTTAATGTCATCATTTGCATCCCTGCGTATATTTCTAACTTGCACTCTATACTCTTCTGCTTTTTTCTTTACAACTTTAGCTAATTCGTTTCGGCGTTCTTTTGTAAGCTGCGGTATGGCAATTCGAATTACTGTACCATCGTTGCTTGGAGTTAATCCCAAATCTGACTTTAGAATCGCTTTTTCAACAGCAGCAATTACTGAGCGATCCCATGGTTGAATAACTAAAAGCCTAGGCTCTGGAGCTGAGATATTGGCCAACTGATTTACTGGTGTAGGAGTTCCGTAATACTCTACTGTAATTTTTTCCAGCAACGCCGGATTTGCTCTTCCGGCTCTTAAGGAGCTATAATCCTTTTTTAAAGCTTCGATGGCATTCTTCATATTACTTTCTAAATCCTTAAGCACCTCTGCAAGCATAGCAAATTACCTCCCTACGTATGTACCAATTTTTTCTCCTAAAATTACCTTTAATATATTACCCTTTTCGTTTAAATTAAACACAATTAAAGGTATATTATTATCCATGCATAAGGATACGGCAGTTGAATCCATAACACCTAATCCCTTGTTTAATACATCAATGTACTTTAAGTCTACAAATTTTTTTGCGTTGGAATTTTTCACTGGATCTGAATCATATACCCCATCAACTTTTTTAGCCATTAATATAACTTCTGCTTCGATTTCTGCAGCACGTAGTGCTGCTGTAGTATCTGTCGAAAAGTAAGGATTGCCGGTTCCAGCTGCAAATATGACTATTCTATTTTTCTCCAGATGGCGGATGGCCTTTCTACGAATATATGGCTCTGCCATTTGGCGCATTTCAATAGCAGTTTGTACTCTTGTCTGCACACCGACTTTTTCTAATGCATCTTGTAAAGCCAAGGCATTCATTACCGTAGCTAACATCCCAATATAATCAGCGGTAGCCCTATCCATCCCTTTTGAACTACCCGTTACCCCTCGCCACATGTTGCCACCACCAACAACAATTGCAACTTCTACTCCAAGCTCTTTAATTTCTTTGATTTGTTCTGCAATGTCGTAAATGGTTTTATGATCTATTCCAAAACCTGCTTTTCCAGCCAGGGCTTCTCCGCTTAATTTTAAAATTATTCTTTTATAACTAGGTTTTTTCATGGAAAATAAACCTCCATATACCCCATTATGTTTCTACAAATTTTTAAAAATTCCTTTTTACAGATAATAGTTTTTACTTAAAAAAAGAGAACACATTTAGTGCTCTCTTATTTTTTACCACCAGTCATAGCTTCAACTTCTGCTGCAAAATCATTTTGCCGTTTAGCTAGCCCTTCACCCAACTCATAACGAACAAATCTCCGGATAGAAATATTTTCACCTATTTTAGAGATTTTCTCAGTAATTAATTGTTGAACGCTTTTATCAGGATCTTTAATGAAAGGCTGTTCTAAAAGGCAAACTTCTTTATAAAATTTTTCAATTCGCCCTTCAACCATCTTTTCAACAATGTTTGCTGGTTTACCTTCATTTAAAGCTTGTGCTTTTAAAATATTTTTTTCTTTTTCAATTTCTTCCTGGGGAACTTCTTCCCTAGAAACGTAATCAGGTTTAGAAGCAGCAACTTGCATCGCTATGTCTCTAGCTAACTCCTTAAACTGATCAGTTTTTGCTACGAAATCTGTTTCGCAGTTAATTTCTAGCAAAACACCAATTCGCCCAGCTCCATGTATATAAGCCTCAACCAAACCTTCAGCAGTTATTCTTCCGGCTTTTTTTGCAGCTGCAGCTAAACCTTTTTCACGGAGTATTTCAATAGCCTTATCAATATCTCCGTCTGCTTCGGCCAGAGCCTTTTTACAATCCATCATGCCGGCTCCTGTCCGCTCTCTTAATTCTTTTACCTGACTCGCACTTACCATTATCATCTATCCCCTTATTTAGAAACTACGCTTAGTTGGGAATGAAAACTAAGCTTCTTCAACTTCAGGTTGACCTTGAGTTCCTTCAATAACTGCATCCGCTATTTTAGCAGTCAAGAGCTTAACAGCTCTAATAGCATCATCGTTACCTGGAATAACATAATCTACTTCATCTGGGTCACAGTTAGTATCTACAACTGCAACAATAGGTATACCCAAACGACGGGCTTCAGCTATAGCAATTCTTTCCTTTCTGGGGTCAATTACAAATAAAGCCCCAGGTAGGTTTTGCATGCTTTTAATTCCGCCTAAAAATCTTTGCAGTTTTTCTCTTTCATTTAAGAGTTGCGCAACTTCTTTCTTAGGTAGTACTTCAAAAACACCTTCTTCTTCCATGCGCTCTAACTCATGTAAGCGGTCAATTCTGCGACGAATGGTTTGAAAGTTTGTTAACATTCCACCTAACCATCTTTCGTTAACATAAAACATGCCACATCTTTCCGCTTCTTCTTTTATAGATTCCTGAGCTTGTTTTTTAGTACCGACAAATAAAACTTGCTTGCCTTCACTTACACATTCACGTATAAAGTTATACGCTTCTTCAACTTTACGCACAGTTTTTTGTAAATCTATAATGTAAATACCGTTACGCTCAGTAAAAATGTAAGGAGCCATTTTTGGGTTCCAGCGACGAGTTTGATGTCCAAAATGGACTCCGGCTTCGAGCAACTGTTTCATTGAGATAACTGACATATCTCACACCTCCTCCCGTTGGTTGTTTCCTCCACATACCTTCATCTGTTTAAAGTAAGACCAATAAAATGGCACCCCTTACTTAACTCCAGTATATGTGTGTAGTTTTACACTAGCATTGAGTTTAACACAAATAAATCCATTCTGCAACAATTTAATTCTTTCTAAAACTAACCATAGTAGTATGTAGTAGCATCTATTATTTACAAAAAGTAGCAGTTCTAAACAAAAAACAGGCAATTTGACTTTCATGGCCAAATCACCTGTTTTTAATCCATATCCTACCTCCTTAAACGCTGCAGTTCTTCTAAAAGATTATCATTTAAGACTCTAATGTATGTTCCCTTCATACCTAAAGACTTTGATTCAATAACCCCGGCACTTTCAAATTTTCTTAAAGCATTTACAATTACGGATCTAGTTATGCCAGCTCGATCAGCAATCTTGCTAGCCACTAAGACACCTTCATCCCCTTCTAATTCATCAAAAATATGCTCTATTGCTTCTAATTCAGAATAGGAAAGGGTTTCTAAAGCAATATGGGCTGTAGCCCTTTTACGGGCTTCTTCTTCGATTTTTTCTGCTTTAGAACGCAGAATCTCAATACCAACAACAGTAGCTCCATATTCAGCTAGAACCAGGTCTTCATCCGTAAATTCTATATTAAACTTAGATAACAACAAAGTACCTAACCTTTGCCCTCCCCCAATAATGGGCACAATAGTCGTCAATTTGTTATTAAATACGCATCTATTATCTTTGCTAAAAATGCAGCAATTTTCTTTTTGAATAAAGTTTGCTTTTGTTTCATTAACTAGCAGCAATTCCTTATTATAATCATCAGGGAACCTTTCAGCCTCAAAAACAATGTCACTCATCTTTTCACAAACAAAACCTTCAACAAATGCTGTGCCGTGAATTTTACCATATCTGCCAACAATGTAACAATTACATTTTATCTGATCCCTTAGTACTTCGGCCATTTCATCAAAATCAACCGGATTTCCGGCAGTCTTCTGCAAGAGCCTGTTAATATTCCTCGTTTTTTCCAATAACGTTTTCATTACTAATCTCCTTTATACTAGTAGTACTGATGATGTGAATTAACCTAAAGAATGTATCTGCTTAAATCTTGATTTTTAACAATACTTTGTAAAGCTTTTTCCACGTATTTTGCATTAATCATTATTTTTCTTTGGCCAAGTTCAGGAGACTCATAAAATAAATCTTGAAGAAGTCTTTCCAAAATCGTATGCAAACGTCTAGCTCCAATATTTTCAGTTTGAGCATTAACATCGAAAGCAATTTCAGCTATTTTCGCAATGGCATCGGAAGTAAATTCAATTTCCAATCCCTCTGTGGCTAACAAAGCAACATATTGTTTAATTAGAGAATTTTGGGGTTCTGTTAAAATTTGTTCAAAATTTTCTTTTGTCAGGCTCTCTAATTCTACCCGAATAGGAAATCTACCCTGAAGTTCAGGAATAAGATCTGAAGGTTTAGTAATATGAAATGCCCCTGCAGCAATAAATAAAATATGATCAGTTTTAACTGGGCCATATTTGGTTACTACCGTAGAACCTTCAACAATAGGCAAAATATCCCTTTGGACGCCTCCCCTAGATACATCGGGCCCATGATTACTTTCCTTTTCAGCTATTTTATCTATTTCATCCAAGAAAATAATGCCATCTTGTTCAGCACGGTAAATAGCTTGAGTTATTACCTCGTCCATATCAATTAATTTTTCGGCTTCTTCTTGAGTTAGACATTTTCTTGCCTCTGCCACAGAAACCTTTCTCTTTCTTTTTTTCTTAGGGAACATTCCTCCAAACATGTCCTGCAAATTAATTCCTATTTCTTCAATGCCAGATGAAGTAAAGGCCTCAAACATAGGAGGTTTCTGGTCTTCGATTTCTATTTCAATCAGTTCATTTTCAAGTTCCATCCGTCGTAATTTTTCTCGCAAAATAGCTTTTTGCTCACTAGCTTTTCTTTGAAATTCTTGTTCAGTAAACTGGTCTTCTGTTGCATTTTGATTTGCAGTAGCCCCGAAAAAAATTTCGAAGGGATTCTTATTAGTATTTTCTTTCTTAGGAGAAGGAGCAAGTATTTCCAAAATCCTTTCTTCTGCCATAAGCTGAGCCCTTTCGTTAACAACAGCTGTTTTCTCTTGTCGAACCATCCTTATTGATGTTTCTACCAAATCACGTACTATAGACGCAACATCTCTACCTACATAGCCAACTTCCGTAAATTTAGTGGCCTCTACCTTTATAAAAGGTGCCTTTACTAATTTGGCCAAACGCCTTGCAATTTCGGTTTTACCAACCCCTGTTGGACCAATCATAATAATATTTTTGGGCAAAATCTCATCTTGAAGATCTATAGGTAATTTTTTACGACGATAACGATTACGCAGAGCTATAGCAACACTTTTTTTAGCTTCAGTCTGACCAACTATATAACGGTCTAACTCTTGAACAATCTGATGCGGTGTTAAATCTCCCATAGTTGCTATCTCCTCCTATATTTCTTCTACAGTAATATTATTGTTTGTATAAACACAAATAGAAGACGCTATTAATAAAGCCTCTCGTACAATTTCAGATGCAGTTAAAGATGTGTGTTTTGCAAGAGCTCTGGCAGCAGCTAAAGCATATGATCCCCCAGAGCCTATGGCTGCGATCCCATCGTCAGGTTCAATAATTTCACCACTACCTGAAATTATCAAAATAGTATCAGAATTTGCAACAATAAGCAGCGCTTCTAGTTTTCGCAAAACCCGATCTGATCTCCAATCCTTTGCCAATTCCACGGCAGCTCTCTGTATATTTCCACGATATTCTTCCAGCTTACCTTCAAATTTTTCAAATAGGGTAATAGCATCTGCCACGGAACCAGCAAAACCAGCAATAACCTTTCCTCCATACAATCGTCGTACTTTTTTAGCTTGGTGTTTCATAATTGTAGTATTTCCAAAGGTTACTTGCCCGTCACCAGCAATTGCTACTCGATTATTATTTTTAACCGCTACAATAGTAGTAGCATGAAACATTAAGATTTCTCTCCTTTTAAGCCCGAGGATGGGTTTTTTGATACACTTCCCTTAATCTTGCTTTAGTAACATGAGTATAAATTTGAGTAGTGGACATGCTTACGTGTCCTAATAGCTCCTGGACAACCCTTAAATCAGCTCCTCTTTCCAACATGTGTGTTGCAAAACTATGGCGCAAAGAGTGAGGTGAAAGTTTACCCTTTTGGGCTAATTTATTAATATACTTATCAACTATTAAGCGAACTCCTCTAACGCTTATTCTATTACCCTTGTAATTTAGAAACAATGCATTTTCATTCTTACTACCGGACAATTGGGGCCTGGCTTCCGACAAATACCTTTGCAAAGCTACAACTGCACAGCTGCCAATTGGAACTATCCTTTCCTTTGAGCCTTTTCCCCATACCAGCAAGCACTCTAATGTAAAATCCAAACTTTCTAAATTTAATCCCACTAATTCACTAATTCTAATGCCCGAGGCATAAAAAACCTCTAAAATTGCTTTATCCCTTTGTCCAAGCAAGGTTTCAACGTCCGGGGCATTAAGTAATTCTTCCATTTGGTATTCATATAAAAATCCTGGTAAAATCCGGTCCTTTTTGGGTCCCCTAATAAAATATAATGGGTTATTACTTATCGAGTTTTCTCTGTTTAAATAACGGTAAAATGATCTTAAAGCGGCCAGTTTTCTAGCCATTGTTGTTTTTTTAAAACCCATTTTATAAAGATACGCTAAATAATTGCGAATATGGTTATGAGTTATTTTGCTTAGATCAATTTTGCTTAATTGATCTAAGCTACTTTCCTGAAGAAAATGGTGAAATTGCGCTAAATCATGAGAGTACGCCGTTAAAGTATGTGTTGCCACATTCTTTTCAATTTTTAAATAATTTAAAAATGCATCCACTAAGCTGTCAAAAGAATAATACATATTAATCACCGATACATCAATTTGCACTAATGTTAACATATTAAAAATTTGCTTACAAGAATTATCTAATATATTTTTGCAATTTTCAAGAAACTTCTGCTTTACTGTTATATTTTTATATAATGATTGGAATTAATAAAATCCTTTAATTTCTGAAGAGCCCTCTCTGCTATCACTTTATTTTTCTGTTTTTTATCTCTAATTTTAACTCCCAAAGGGGGAATCAAACCGAAGGTAATATTCATAGGTTGAAATTTTACACTTTCAGCTGTGGTAATATAGTGGCACAAAGCACCATGAGCTGTTTCGGTAGGAAAAACAAGAGGTTCTTCTTCTTTTACGAATCGCGCAGCATTGATACCAGCTATCAGTCCATTTGAAGCACTTTCTACATACCCTTCAACGCCTGTAATTTGTCCGGCGAAGAATATTCTGGGGTTATTTTTTAACTGCATTGTTGGTAAAAGTAAATTAGGACTAGAAAGATAAGTATTTTTATGCATGACCCCATATCGCACAATTTCAGCGTTTTCTAAGCCTGGTATATATTTTAACAACTTTTTCTGTTCTCCCCATTTAAGGCTTGTTTGAAAGCCTACAATATTAAAAAGAGTACCTTCCCTATTATCTTTTCTTAACTGTACAACTGCATAAGGTTTTTGGTTTGTGCGGGGGTCATAAATACCTACAGGCTTCATAGGACCAAATAAAAGTGTTTTCGGGCCTCGGCTAGCCATAGCTTCTATAGGCATACACCCTTCAAAATATGTCTTCTTTTCAAACTCTTTTACATTTGCCCGTTCTGCAGAAATTAAAAAACTATAAAACTCTTTATATTGTTCCTCTGTCATAGGACAGTTAAGATAATCGTCGGTGCCCTTTCCATATCTTGAACCCCAAAAAGCAACGTCCATATTAATGCTTTCACCTGTTACAATAGGGGCAGCTGCATCAAAAAAATTAAAATACTCGCTTCCTGTCATTTTTTTTATGGACTGGGATAAAGGTTCACTGGTTAAGGGACCTGTAGCTATAATAGTAACCTGATTTTCTGGAATGTCTTGTATTTCCTCATGAATTATTTCTATTAAAGGATGTGCCAAAATATTCTCCGTTACATTCTGGCTGAATAATTCCCTATCTACTGCTAAAGCACCGCCGGCAGGAACTGCGTTTTGATCTGCACATTCCATAATTAGAGACTTCAATACCCGCATCTCTTCTTTTAACAATCCCACAGCATTTTCAATATTACCTGCTCGAAAAGAATTACTACAAACCAGTTCTGCTAATTTTCCTGTGTGGTGAGCGGGAGTCATTTTACCTGGCCGCATTTCGAATAAATTTACTTTAATTCCTTGTTTTGCAACTTGCCAGGCGGCTTCAGCACCTGCTAAACCACCTCCAACGATATTAATTTCTTGAACCATTATAACAACTCCTCGTCTTATTTTTCCAAATTCTTAAAACAAATCAATCATTATCTTTGCTAACTGTTTTTTCATAACCGCAACCCTCTTGATTACATACTAAACGGGTTCCTTTTTTTGAGCTTTTCTCATATAAGATATTATGGCATTCAGGGCAAATTTCGTTAGTAGGCTTATCCCAGGATACATATTGACATTCGGGATAATTACTGCAACCAAAAAATTTTCTTCCCTTTTTGGTTCTGCGCATAACTAGTTTCCCGTCACATTTTGGACATTTTACTCCGATTTCTTCTAAAAGGGGCTTAGTATTTCGGCACTCTGGAAATCCAGGGCAAGCTAAAAATTTACCATACCGTCCCATTTTAACAACCATATTTCGTCCGCATTTTTCGCACAATTCATCTGAAATTTCATCTGCTATTTCAATTTCACCAATTTCCTTTTCAGCTTCACTTAGTTCTCGAGCAAAGGGTTCATAAAAATTTTGAACTACTGATTTCCAATTTAACTTTCCTTCCTCTACTTCATCTAAGTTATCTTCCATATTAGCAGTAAATTCCACATCAATAATATCAGGAAAATATTGTTTTAAAAGTTCTATTACAATAAAGCCTAACTCAGTAGGTACAAACTGTTTCTGCTCACGAATAACATACCCTCGATGTAAAATAGTTTCAATAATTGGTGCATAAGTACTAGGTCTGCCAATACCGAGCTCCTCAAGTGTTTTAACTAAAGTCGCTTCCGAATATCTCGGAGGTGGTTGAGTGAAATGCTGTTTCGGAGAAAGTTTTTGTACATAAAGTTGCTCACCTTCTTCCAATTTAGGTAGGTTTCCTTCCTCTTCGTTATCTTCCTTACATTCGGTATAAACTTGCATAAACCCAAGAAATTTTATGGTGGTTCCATTGGCCCTAAATAAATAATTATCAGCTTTAATATCAACAGTAGTTGTATCCAATACTGCAGAACTCATTTGGCTGGCAATAAAGCGAGCCCAGATTAATCTATATAGTTTTAATTGATCTTTAGTCAGTACTTCTTCTAAATTTTCAGGCAATCTCAGAACTGAAGTAGGTCTAATCGCTTCATGAGCATTTTGGGCTTGTTTTTTAGTATTGTATACTCTGGGAACCTCTGGAGCATATTCTGAGCCATATTTTTCGACAATATAGCTTTTAGCCTCCTCTTGGGCAATTGTTGCGATTCTGGTGGAATCAGTCCTAATATATGTTATTAAGCCAACAGTTCCTTCCTTTTTACCTAAATCAATACCTTCGTATAGTTGTTGCGCTAACATCATTGTCTTTCGAGCCGTAAAATTAAGCTTGCGATAGGCTTCCTGCTGCAAACTGCTAGTTGTGAAGGGCGGTGAGGGATTGCGCTTCTTTTCTTTCTTTCTAATCTCTTTAACAATAAATTCCGAACTTTTTAATTCACTTAAAATTCCATCCATTTCTGCTTGGGAAGAAATTTTTATTAGCTTATTTTCTTTTTTATATAATTTAGCCTCAACTTTGCCCTTTTGCTCAGTTTTTAACAAAGCTGTCAAGCTCCAATATTCTTCGGGAACAAACTGATTGATTTCTGATTCTCTATTGCAAATCAACCACACAGCCACTGACTGTACTCTTCCTGCGCTTAATCCTTTACGAACTTTTTTCCAGAGCAATGGGCTTAGTCCGTAGCCAACTAAACGGTCTAAAATTCTTCTTGCCTGCTGAGCATTAACGCGATCGTAATCGATCTTTCTAGGAACCTGGACAGCTTTTTGAATCGCGCCTTTTGTAATTTCGTTGAACTCTATTCTACATTTTTGACCGTTATCTATATTTAAAATCTGCTGCAAATGCCAAGCTATTGCCTCACCTTCTCTATCCGGGTCAGGTGCAAGCAAAACTGCGTCGCTTTTTTTAGCAGCAGCTTTTAATTCCTTAATAATATCTCCTTTACCGCGAATTGTAATATATTTTGGTTCAAAACCTTGTTCTATGTTAACGCCCATTTGGCTTTTTGGTAAATCCCGTATATGACCCATGGATGATTTCACAACATATTTATTACCTAAAAAGCGGCCAATTGTCTTGGCCTTGGCAGGCGACTCAACAATAACTAGTACTTTTGGCAATTATCTCACTCCAACCAATCCCATAATTAATTATTAATAATATACTTTTGACCAGGCAGTTGCCTGATTATACCCTTAATCTCTAAGATAGACATAAAACTTAAAATTTCCTGAGGTTTAAAACCAGAAGCTAAAATTAGTTCATCAAGTCCAATAGGTTCTATAGATAGCAGCGACACCAGCTTTATTTCACTTTGAGATAAATGTACATCCTCTTTCGTCAATGATTTAATGCACAGCCCATAATCTTCTAAAATATCCGCCGCTGATTCAACTAACTTTGCTCCTTGTTTTATTAAGTGGTTAGTACCTTTGCTATACTTACTCAAAGCGGAACCTGGAACTGCATAAACATCTTTCCCCTGTTCTAAGGCATAATCTGCAGTAATTAAGGAGCCGCTTTTTTCGGCAGCTTCAACAACTACAACTCCTTGAGCTAAACCACTTATAATCCTATTTCTTCTAGGAAAGTTACGAGGTTCAGGTCTTACACCTAAGGGAAATTCTGAAATAACTGCACCCTTTTCTATTATTCTGCCCATTAATTTTTTATTTTCGGGAGGGTAAATTATGTCCAGACCGCACCCTAAAACTGCAATAGTAGCTGTTTCAGCACCTAAGGCCCCTAAATGAGCAAAAGTATCAATACCTCTAGCCATACCGCTAATAATACAAAAATGTTGGCTTCCTAAATCCCTAGCAATACCTTCGGTCATCTTTTGTCCATAAATAGTAGCCTTCCGCGAGCCAACAATAGCAATTGTATTATGTTTTAAATGTTCAAGGCTCCCTTTATAATACAATACTGGAGGGGCATCGTAAATATTACGTAATCTCACGGGATAAAGTTCGTCTAATAATGTTACCATTCTAACTTCATTATTCTCTAATCTTTTTATTTCGAATTCTAGGTCAATTTTCTTGCGCCAAGTCAAAAATGCATTCAGGATATTCTGTTTACCCTGCAATGCTTCCAACAACTGTTTTGAGTCTGCTTCCCAAGCCAACTTGGCTTCGCCAAAATACTCAATTAAACTCTTAAATCTAATAGGCCCTATGCCTGGTATTAAATTTAACGCATGCCAATAAATATTTTCTACCATTTTTCTAATTCTCCAACTTATTTTTTCACTATTTTTCTAGGAAAAGCCTATATTCTCCTGCCTTAAATATTTAATTTATTTTTTAACCATTTATTTATAATTGGCAGGATTAGTAAAAAAAAATTCGAAATAATATAGGATAAATAATTAAGACATAAAAAGGAGAATTCTTAATGCTTGCTATTATTAATTCTTTAGCATTAAGAGGTATAGATGCTAATTTAATTAAAGTTGAAGTGGATGTGTCCTCAGGGTTGCCAGGTTTTAATATTGTAGGTTTGCCAGATACCTCTGTACGTGAAGCTAGTGAAAGAGTAAGAGCTGCAGTAAAAAATACGGGCTTTGAATTTCCGGCTAAAAGAATTACCATCAATTTAGCTCCTGCAGATTTAAAAAAAGAAGGCTCCGGACTTGACTTACCTATTGCAATTGGAATTTTAGCTGCTACGGGACAAATTGCAGGAGACATTATTCAAACCAGTTATTTTATTGGAGAACTTTCTTTAGACGGCTCCTTAAGGTCTGTCCCTGGAGTTTTACCAATGGCTTGTGCCTTGTCCCAGCCTGATAACAGTAACAAATTTTTGATTGTACCTGAAGCAAACGGTTTTGAAGCAGCTTTAGCTGGAACTATCCCCGTACTATCGGTGAAAAACTTACAGCAAGTTGCAGGTATGATAACCGGCCAACTACCCTTAAATCCTCTGGCAGTTAGGGTCGAAGATTTTTTTCTTCAAAAGAATTCCGAGAGTTTGGATTTTTCTGAAGTATATGGGCAAAATGGCGTAAAAAGGGCCTTGGAAATTGCTGCAGCGGGAGG
The DNA here is from genome assembly GCA_031628995.1 of Bacillota bacterium LX-D. NCBI lineage: Bacteria > Bacillati > Bacillota > Bacillota bacterium LX-D. The sequence goes on from JAVLUO010000001.1 coordinate 214,336, forward strand.
CCATAATGTCCTAATGATCGGTTCACCGGGATCAGGTAAAACAATGTTAGCTAAACGTATTGCTTCGATATTACCTAATTTAACTATAGATGAAGCATTATCTATTAGTAAAATATACAGCAGCAGCGGTTTACTAAATTCACAGGACCCTTTAATTAGTAAGCGTCCTTTTAGAGCGCCGCATCATACTGCCTCTACAGCGAGTTTAATCGGCGGTGGTAAATTTCCACGTCCCGGAGAAATAAGTTTAGCCCAGGAAGGCATTCTCTTCCTTGATGAACTGCCTGAATACCGAAAAGACGTTTTAGAAGCACTGCGCCAGCCTTTGGAAGATAGAATTGTGACTATTTCAAGAATATCAGGCACTGTTTCCTACCCCGCCAGTTTTATGCTTGTTGCCGCCATGAACCCTTGCCCTTGTGGATATTATGGTGATAGCGAAAAAGAATGTGTCTGTACTCCATATCAAATCCAAAAGTATAGAAATAAACTTTCTGGTCCTTTACTCGACCGGATAGATATTCAAATTGAAGTACCTCGTTTAAAGTATGAGGATCTAGAGAGTAATTTGCCAAGTGAGACTTCCCAGGAAATAAAACTGAGAGTTGAAAAGGCCAGAAGTATACAAAGGAAAAGGTTCAAAGAAACAGGCTTAAATTCCAACTCCCAAATGACTCATAAGTTAATTCCTGTTCATTGTGTTACAACAAAAAAGGCCAAGCTTCTTCTACATAAAGCCTTCCAGAAACTTGGCCTTAGCATGCGAGCCCATGATCGAATTTTAAAAATTGCACGAACTATTGCTGATTTAGCTGAAAAAGACATAATTAACGACGAACATTTGGCAGAGGCTATCCACTATAGAATGCTAGATCGTCAAAAAAATATTTTCAGCTAGTTTCTTTTATTTATTAACCTTTTTTAGAACAATTAACGATTTATATTGTTCTAAAAAAGGTTTTTTCTTGTACGAACTACTTGACAAGCGGTAAAAATGGTGTATATTATTCTTATTGCTTTTTAACTTTTAGTTTAGTATTTGTAAACTAAACCAATTAACCTCTTTCCTTATTATATTAATTTTCTCTGTAACTTAGGGGGGTATTGCGATGAAAATAGAACAACTTGGCAGACATATTTTAGCAGAATTTTATAATTGCGATGAGCTAATTCTAAATGACCATGCTTTAATCGAAAAATATATGAAAGAAGCTGCTATTGAAGCAAACGCAACAATAGTTCAAAGCGTTTTTCATATGTTTAACCCATGGGGAGTTAGCGGTGCAGTTATTATTCAGGAATCTCATCTCACAATCCATACTTGGCCTGAATATGGTTACGCTGCCGTGGACTTATTTACTTGCGGAGAAAGCGTAGATCCTTGGATTGCATTCGACTATTTAAGTAAAGCTCTCGCTGCTGAAAAAACTGAAACCTATGAAATTTCACGAGGCAACGTAGACAAAATCAATGCCCACGCTGGGAATAAATTTAAAAATATTACTTTTAAACCGCAGGCTTGCGAAGTTAAATAATATTCTGGAATGATTAATAACAGCATAGGAAATTCTAATTTAAAAACGGTAGCTAGGAGGTAAATATCTTGGAGCTTTGGTATACGGAAAATCACTCTTCTACTGTACGATTTTCAATGAAAGTTAAGCAACAAATTTTTTCTCAGACAAGTCCTTTTCAAAAAATTGATATACTTGATACCTATGAATTTGGCAAAGTTCTGGTTATTGATGGGTTAGTGATGTTAACTGAAAAAGATGAGTTTGTCTATCACGAAATGATAGTCCATGTCCCCATGGCTGTTAACCCTGACATCAAAAAAGTACTTGTAATTGGCGGAGGAGACGGAGGAACTGTCAGGGAACTTACTAGATACCCATCAATTGAAAAAATTGATATGGTGGAAATTGATGAAATAGTCGTCCGTGCTTGTCAGGAACATTTGCCATCAACAGCAAGTAAATTGGAAGATCCAAGAGTTAATCTTTATTTTGAAGATGGGATTAAATTTGTTCAAGGTAAGGAAAGTATTTATGATTTAGTTATTGTAGATTCTACCGATCCCATTGGACCTGGCGAAGGACTTTTTACAAAGGAATTTTATCAAAATTGCTATAACATTTTAACAAAAGATGGAATCTTAGTTAATCAAAATGAAAGCCCCTTTTATAGCGATACAATTAAAGAAATGCAAAGAGCTACAAGCAAAAGAAAAGCTATTTTCCCTATTTGTGAGGTTTACCAAATGTCAATCCCAACCTACCCTTCCGGTCTATGGATGTTTGGATTTGCAGGAAAAACCAAACACCCCATCAAGGATCTGCAAACGGAAAAATGGTTGAAATTTAAACTATTAACAAAGTATTATAACCCGGAGCTTCACGTAGGATCTTTTGCTCTGCCAAATTATGTTAGGGAACTATTGTCTAATGGTGAAAAATAAAATAGAGTTTAATTTTTTAGGCTTTAATCATAGTTTTGCAGAAGCAAATTTAATTTTATTTGGAGCTCCTTTTGACGGCACTGCATCTTTCCGCCCGGGATCGAGATTTGGCCCTAACGCTATTAGAAGTTACTCCGAAGGCCTGGAAACTTATAGTCCTTATTTCGATCAGGATTTAAGTGATTATTATTTATGCGACCTTGGGGATCTTCCTTTTCAAACGGGTGATGCTGAAAAATATTTACAGCTAATTGAAAATCAAGCTCGCGAGATATTTGCTGCTAATAAAAAGCCGTTGATGCTAGGAGGAGAGCATTTAGTCACACTTCCTGCAATAAAGGCTGCTAAAGAAAAGTATCCAAATCTTCGTCTGCTTCATTTTGACGCACATACTGATTTAAGAAACGATTATTTAGGGGAAAAATATTCCCATGCTACCGTTATTAGAAGGTGTTGGGAAATACTTGGAGATCATAATATCTACCAATATGGCATCCGTTCAGGGGAAAAAGCAGAATTTGATTGGGCCAAAAAACATACGTATTTAACGCCATTTACAACACAAGGTGTTGAAAAAATTTCATCTGTGCTCAAGGATTGTCCTGTCTACATTACTCTAGACTTAGACATTCTTGATCCTTCGGTTTTCCCTGGTACGGGAACACCTGAACCTGGAGGTATTACTTTTAACGAACTTATCCATGTAATTCTCAAGTTAAAAGAATTAAACATTGTAGGTGCGGATATTAATGAACTAGCCCCCCATTACGATCTAAGTGGCGTTTCTACAATGGTGGCTTGTAAAATGGTAAGAGAACTTACTCTAGCAATGTTGCACAGTTAATTAAAGCTTATTTCATCATAGGAGGACACCGGATGACAAAAACACGGCAGGAGAAAACTCCTTTATTTGATGCAATTAAAAAATACCACCAAGAAAATGTCTTGCCTTTTGATGTCCCAGGTCATAAACACGGAGCCGGATTACATGACTTTGCTAGTTATGTTGGAAAAACAGTACTTGAAATTGATGTCAACGCTATGGAATGTTTGGATAATATTTGCAACCCCATTGGGGTCATAAAAGAAGCTGAGGATTTAGCTGCCGAAGCTTTTGGAGGGAAGCAGGCTTTCTTTCTAGTTAACGGCACAACCTGCGGAGTACAAGCTATGATTATGAGTGCTTGTCAGCCTGGAGATAAAATTATTATACCTCGCAATGCACATAAATCGGCTACAGCTGGTCTAATTTTAAGCGGTGCTATACCAATTTATCTTAGACCTGAAGTTAATAATCAACTTGGCATCGCCATGAATGTTACATTTGAAAACGTAAAAAAGACTATAGATCAAAACCCAGATGCTAAAGCAATCTTTTTGATACACCCAACATACTACGGAGTTGTATCTGACTTAAAAACTATTGTTGATTATGCACATCAAAAGGGGATTCTTGTCTTAGTAGATCAAGCACACGGGGCCCATTTTAGGTTTTTTCAAGAGTTTCCGATTAATGCTGTAGATGCTGGTGCTGATATAACTGTAGTTAGTATGCATAAAACAGGTGGCTCTTTAACCCAAAGTTCTCTTTTAATTTTAAACACCAATAAAATAAGTCCCGATTGGATGAAATCAATTTTAAATCTTACACAAACAACCAGCGCATCTTATTTATTAATGGTTTCCCTTGATATTGCACGTAAGCAATTAGCTATTGAAGGAGAAAGCCGCTTTAAAAAAATACTGGAAATTACAAGGAATGCAAGGGAAAGAATAAATCAATTAAATAGCTACTACTCTTTTGGCAAAGAACTAATTGGTACCCCTGGGGTTTTTAATTTTGATGAAACAAAACTTGGAATTCATGTAACTTACCTAGGCTTAACAGGCTATGAAGTAGAAAAAATATTACGCCGGGAATTTAGCATTCAAGTTGAACTGGCTGATTTCAACAACATTCTAGCAATTGTATCCTTAGGTGACTCTGAAAATTCTTTGCAGCTGCTGTTGCAAGCACTAGCAGATATTGAAAGGAAATATTCTTTGCCTAAAAAATTACCTACAATGCAAGAAGTACCGAAAACTCCTGATATTATTATTTCTCCAAGGGAAGCATATTATTGCCAAAAAAAGAAAGTTAGCTTGGAAAAAACAGTTGGGGAAATTAGTGGCGAGTCTGTCATGGTTTATCCTCCCGGTATTCCAATTGTGGCTCCCGGTGAAAAAATCACCAAAGATATTGTCGATTATATTAAACTATTAAAAAATAACCATTGCTTATTACAAGGACCAGAAGATACATTTGTTGACAATATTAAAATATTAAAACAAAGTATAAACTAAAAGCTCTAAAAGCTGCCATTATTTGGTGGCTTTTTATTTTAAAAATACATAAATTTAAACAAAATTACCTGCTAAAATACTGATAAATTCAGAAATCCCTTTAAGCTGCTCTTTAGCGAAGTTTTCTAACTCAATATTTTCCGTTAAAGTATATATTTTAATTTTGGCCGATGTAATTCCAGACTCATATCGAACATTTTGAATAATATGATAGGGAAAGACTTTAATTTGATATCCAAGAGGAAATGTTTTATACATAAAGATAATTCTTCTTGTTGTTACGACAAGAATAGCTAAATTTTGGTGGAATAAACCTCGTACTAATTTTTTTACTTTTTCGTCCTCTCTTAATATTTGGAGCAGTTCCTTTGCTTCTCTTCTATTTAACTGTTTACGTAATTGTTCGAAACTTTGAGTTTTATTCAGCATAGCAACTAACCTCCTTGAAAGGATTTATATTTCTAAATTATATTTTCTGAGTTTAATAACCTTCGGGAAATTTGATAAAAATTGTCTAGATTCGTCGTACATAATAAAATTTTAATTTAAAAGAAAAGCAATAAAAAAAGCAATTGGTAGTTTCTATTAATAAAAAACCAATTGCTTATGTCTTTTTAGGTATTAGATTTAAATAAACTTTTGCCTATCAGAACCTGGCTCAATAAAAATTCCAATTTTAGGCAAAGCAGCAAGTAAAGGCAGCCCAATAAAAGCTGATCCTAAAGCAAAAATGGTTCTTTCCAAGGGTGTAACAAAAACCAATGCCTTGTAAACCTGGGCAGGAGTTTGCTTTACTATGATACCCAGATAATTACCAATACCTGCTGCACCTATAAATGCTGTAAATGCTATTAGCCAAATAGCAAGTAATTTTAACCTGTAATTATTTCCCTTTAGCCATTTTGAGCCAAATATACCTCCAACAACAGCTGTAAGGACACCTAAGCCATAGACTATAAATGGATAGACTAAAGCTGCCCTTCCTATAGCAGTACTATACCATAAACCAAAACCAATTAAAATAATTCCTACTGCGTAAGGCCATTTACCACGGGATATAAATCCAGCTGTCAATGCATTTACAGTACCAATAACGAATGTGCCCAACCCCAGCCATGCTGCTTGAGGAGCTATAATTTGCCCAATAAAAGACCCTATGGCCGCACATAAAGCCCCCATAAAAGGTCCAAAAAAGATCCCTGCTAAAGGCAAAAATGCAGCACTCACTGTAAAATATCCTCCCGTAACTACCAATGGAATAACTGGCAACATATAAGCTACTGCAATTAAAGCCGCCCAAGCAGCAATTACCGAAGGATGTATTTTTGGCTTATTATTTTTACTGATTAAATCCATCTCCATCGCCCCTTTTAACCTTCCGTACCTGTACGCATATTTTTTTGCGTCCTAAGTTTAAGAAGTTCTTCACCTAGTTCCTGAGTACTTAAAAATACCTGTGCTAACGGCAGTTTTAAACTCAGGTCATAACCAAGCTGGGTTATTTCAGCAGGTCTAATTTTAGTTTTTTTCAACTCCTCTATATGAGCAAAAAAATCTCTTGTTGTGGTGTCTAGTAAAACCTTTCCTTGATATAAAGCAATAATTCTCTCGCAATACTCACTAACCAAAGACATTTGATGAGTTACTAGAACAACTGTGTGACCTGCCGCATAAAATTCGGCTGCCAAATCCATAATCTGACTTATCCCCTTATAATCTTGTCCTACTGTTGGTTCATCTAAAATTATTATTTTAGGCTCCATCGCCAATACTGCAGCAATAGCCACCTTAGCACGAGTGCTTTTGCTTAAGGATGGGGGAAACTCTTCCGCCAGAGAATTTAAACCTACCCTGTGTAAAGCTTTCTCTACTTTTTCTTTAATTAAGACTTGGCTTAAATCTGAATTTTTTAATCCAAAAGCCACTTCTTGCCAGACAGTTTGGGCAAAAAGCTGTCGATCTGGATTTTGCAGAACATACCCAACTTCATTTGCCAGTTTTGCAATAGGCACCTCCTTTGTATTTTTGCCATTAATTAAAATTTGACCTGACGTAGGTTTTAAAAGACCTGTTATATTCTTTAAAAGAGTAGATTTTCCTGCACCATTTTCACCTATAATTGCAACAAATTCATGCTCACCAATGTCAAAACTTATATCCTTTAGGATAAACTCGTTTGGGGTGTAAGCAAAAGACAAATTTTTAATGGCAATTGCAGTTTTTCCCATCCCTAATCTCCTTTTTTTAGCCAGCTAATAATAGCATTTTCAGCTTGATTCCTACAAATCGGTTTTTCTTTTAAGTTAATACCCCTATCATTTAAATAGCTCATTAACTCCACGACCTGGGGTGGCTTAACCCAATTATTAACTAGCAATTGATAATCAGTAACTAACTTTTTAGGAACATCACAACTTAAGATTTTTCCTTCTTTAAGCAAACAAACTCGGTCTGCCATAGGTGCTACTTCTTCTAAATCATGAGTAGCTAAAACAATAGTTAAACAATACTTCTTTTGAAGATCAACAAGTAGGTTTAAAATATCCTTAGCAGCAGAAGGATCTAATTGAGATGTCGGCTCATCTAGTATTATTACTTTCGGGCGCATAGCCAGCACAGAAGCAATAGCTAAGCGTTGTTTCTGCCCGCCAGACAAATCTTGGGGATGGAAGTCTTCAAACTTTTGTAAACCAACTCCTTCTAGCGCCCAATTTACGCGCTCTATAATTTCATTAACCGGTAAACGTAAATTTTCTAACGCAAAAGCAACCTCATTCCTAACTTTTGTTGTAAATATCTGAGTTTCAGGGTCCTCTAATACAATACCTACCACCTTCGCAAGTTCTATAATGGATGTCTTTTGAGTATCCATGCCATGAACCATAACTTTCCCTTCCATACTTCCACCGCGCCCATGAGGTATGATTCCATTTAAGCATTGACAGAGGGTTGATTTTCCAGAACCATTTTCTCCAATTACTACTAAAAATTCACCTTGCATAATTTCCAAATTAAAATTATCAAGTGCCAAATGTTCTGAACGCGGATAAGCATAAGACAAGTTTTTTATATTTATTGCTGACTGCATTTTACCCTCCTACAAGACAATACTCAACCAGCTCAACAGACAAAATAATAACAATAAGACCCCTAGACTAAACCAATCTTTGGGAGTAAACCGAAGATCTTCGATATAAGTTCTTTTGCGGCTTACACCGAAGGCTTTTGTATCCATAGCAATACCCATAAGCTGAGCCCGACGCATTGCGCCAATTACTAAAGGAACAACCAAAGTCGGGTATGCTTTTATTTTAGATAAAATCCCGCCCTGTTCAAATACCGTAAAACCCCGTAATTTTTGCGCCTCAATTATAGCAGCAATATCTGATTGTAAAGTGGGAATTAAGTTTAACGATGTAGTAGCAATAAAAGCAATTTTATAAGGTAAACCAAGTTTAACAAATCCCAGGGCAAATAGGTTCATAGGTGTGGTCATAGTAACTAGAGGCATTAGGAATATTAAAATAAACATTCTTAAACAAATTAAAAGTCCAAATATAATTCCTTCTAGAGTTATAGAACCTATCCCACCTATTAAAGGAACAAATCCAGGTATAATTGGCTTGACTAAAATAACTTGTCCGCCCATGAAAATCGCCTGAGCTAAAATAACAAAAATACTAATTCCAAGTAAAAATCGGAAATAGCCTGTCAATATTGAGTATGGTAAACCGGCATTACGCCATAAGACTAACGCTAAAGCAAAAATGATTCCCAAAACCATAAAATTTTGGCTTAGAAAAACTAAACCTGTTAATAGAAACAAAAAAATAATTTTAATTCTAGGATCTAGACAATGTAAGTAAGATTTACCAGAGTAGTAAGCAACAATATTCATATTCATTCTCCTGCTAATTAATAAAAAAACCTAGGCAAATAAGGCCTAGGGCATTTTATGGATTTTAGAACATAAAAAGCCCTTCCCTCGGCGGTAAAAATATACATACCACAAAGAAAAGAGCGTACTCTCAACCAGTGGCAGTGGATGCAGTGTTAAATCGTAGACAACAACGTCTTCGTTTAGCGGCGACCTCCCATCCGCTAACACTTTACGCCAAACACTTACTCTGCCTAAATAATTTTACATAAATAATATATTATAAATTCTCAGAAACGTAAATAGAATTTTTTGAATTTTTAGCAATTATCATAAATATTTTAAGGTTTATTCTAGTTCAAGACTCAAATAAAAAAATTAGGATACATAAATAAGGTGCTAGCGAAAAAAAAGTTGATAAATGTATCCTAATTAATATCAAAAAAAAATGCTGCCAAGCAAATAAACTCCAATATAGTTGCCATACCGGTTAAATAGCCGGGAAAACTTCCAAGCCCTCTGTAAGCATAGGCATATAAGCCACCTGCATAGGGGAAAAGCGGAGCCATTTCCGCCGTCGTCCCAAAAAATACCGTATAAAATAGAGCAACAATTAGAATAGCCGCTAACATTTCCAAAAAAGAAGCCATTTTAAATCCTAAATTCCAAAAGAATAATAGCCTGTAAGAACTGCACCTAAGCCAAATATAAAAAGGTGTTTTGCTGTTAAATTTTTTCCTAAGCCTTGACTTTGTAAAAATTCTTCACTTAACCTTTGAGTAATAATAATATCAGGAATTTCACTTTCTAAATTAAAATTATCCTTTTCGTTAGGCAAAATAATCCCTCACTCAGTTTAGCTGATTGATCTGTATTTATTAAACCTATGCTCTAATAATTCTGCTTTTGGCAGAACCTGAAGTTGCTCTAAATGCTTAATTAAAGCATCTTTTACTCTCTGCATTGTTAATTTTGGATCATGATGTGCCCCACCAGAAGGTTCTGATATAACTTCATCTACTAGGCTAAATCCTAGTAAATCATCAGCAGTAAGCTTTAATGCCGCTGCAGCTTCTCCAGCTCTACTTGAATCCTTAAATAAAATACTAGCACACCCCTCAACGGAAATTACACTAAAAATAGCATTTTCCAGCATTATAAATCGGTCGGCAATTGCTAAAGCAAGAGCTCCCCCACTGCCACCTTCTCCAATTAAAACAGAAACAATCGGAGTCTGCAAATCAATCATTTCCATTAAATTACGAGCTATGGCTTCACCCTGGCCCCGTTCCTCAGCCCCAATACCACAATAGGCTCCAGCCGTGTCGATGAAAGTAATAATTGGTCGGCCAAACTTTTCAGCTTGTTTCATTAAACGAAGTGCCTTTCGGTATCCTTCCGGGTATGGACTGCCAAAATTATATTTTAAATTTTCTTTGGTCCCCCTGCCTTTACGATGCCCAATAACAGTTACGGGTATACCTTCAAACCTAGCTAACCCTCCAACTATACTGAGATCATCACGGTAGCTGCGGTCACCATGTAACTCAATAAAATCAGTAAATATATTATTAATGTAATCCATAGTATTGGGCCGTTCACTAACTCGGGCCAATTGCACACGCTCATAAGGAGTCAAATCGCTGTATATTTTACGGCGAATTTCTTGTTCCTTATTTTTTAGAGCATTGATCTCTGTCTGCAAATCTATATTATGCTGAGCCGAAAATTCCTCTAAATCTTTTATTTTGTTGACCAAAATTTCTAACTCTTTTTCAAAAGCTAACATCTCTAGCCCCTTTCTAGCAATGTAATTCAACAATTTCAGCTAGTCTGGTTTTTAATTTTTTACGGGGGACAATCAAATCTACAAAACCTTTTTCCAATAAAAATTCCGATTTTTGAAAACCATCGGGCAATTTTTGTCTAATGGTTTGTTCAATAACACGTGGCCCTGCAAAACCAATTAAAGCATTGGGTTCTGCGATAATAATATCTCCCAAGGAAGCGAAGCTAGCCGTAACTCCACCAGTAGTAGGATCCGTTAAAACTGTTATATATAATAATTTTTCTTGACTAAACTTTTTTAGCATAGCAGAAGTTTTTGCCATTTGCATTAAAGAAAGGATCCCCTCTTGCATACGAGCTCCTCCTGAAGCAGTAAAAATAATCAAAGGTAATTGTGCTGCTATAGCTTTTTCAATTGCCAAACAGATTTTCTCACCAACAATAACACCCATACTGCCCATCATAAAATGGCTATCCATAACACATAATATTACTTTCCGCCCATTAATTCTCCCTTCCCCTGTCACTACAGCCTCATTTAAATTACTTTTTTCCATAGCCTCTTTAAGTTTATCTTCGTAATCGGGAAAATTAAGAGGATTCTGAGATACAAAATCCCCGTTAAATTCAACAAAACTATTTTCATCAGTAACCTGGTCTATCCTTTCCCAAGCAGTTAAACGAAAATGATACCCACACCTAGGACAAACCCGATAATTTTGTTGAAGTTCTTTTTGAATTAAAATTTCTTTACAGCCAGGACATTTTTCAAAAGGACTTTCCTGAACTGTATTTGATACGTTAACTTCGGCATACTGTTTTTTTTTAAATATTTTTAACACAATTTCCTCCTAAATTAATAGTTAGTATTAGCACTTAGTAATGATATTAACATAAAAAGGTAAAAAATAAAAGAGCACTCCGAGTTTCCTCAAAGTGCCTCATAAATATGGATTTTATGACGTTATTCTTCAATATTTTTAGCTAGGAACCTAGCAGCTGTATCTACTAACTTTATTTCTATTTCATCAATTGTACCTTCATCCTTAATTAGCATCACCGTCCCCATTACGTCACCTTGAGCAATAATTGGCGTTATCACTTTTGTCTTCGTATCGGAAACAACCGTGGCTCTACGTTCAGTAGTAATTTCTTCAATATCCTTTGTAATAGGATCTCCAACTGCATATTCCGTATTATTTCCTGCAATAGCTATTACGAAGTCTCTATCTGTAATTACAACAGTGTTCTTCGTTGTTGAATGTAAAACATCAATATATTCTTGAGCAAATTGCTTTAATTGTTCAATGGGGGAGTATTTTTTTAAAATCACTTCCCCGTGATTATCAACAAATATTTCTACCGGCTCACCTTCACGTAAGCGCAAATTATTTCTAACTTCTTTTGGGATTACAATTCGACCTAGATCATCTATTCTTCTTACTATCCCGGCTGCTTTCATTAAGGCTCCTCCTTCTTTCTATCTAGCGCTAATTTTAATATTCCTTACTGACTAGATTTTCATGTATTGTCAAGTCATTTGGAAGGAGGTAAATACTGGTGTATATTATACAGTCTGCTTTTTCTTTAAAATCTTACTATATAATGTTTTTCTGTCTAAGCACGCTAACACTGCAAGAACTGATAATCCTAAAGCCCATTGAAAACCTGGCCAAGTTAAATATACTACCAAGGCCAAAACTAGAATAGCACTTAGACAATTAATCATCTTAGTTAACTGTCTTGTTTTTAGCCAATTTCTATAAGCATAAATAGCTTCAAAGCATGTAGAAATACTTGCCATAAAACTACCAAATACGAGCAAACTCATACCTAAAAATTGATCTAGGCTATGGCCAACACTCTCAATGGCAAAGCCCAAAGTTGTCTCAGCTGGGACTGGTAATTCATGATAACCAATATAAGCTAAAACCATGCCAAAAAGAAAACATATTATCCTTACTATCCTTTTATTTAGCTGAATAAATTTCATCTCTTATTCCCCCTACTAACAAAATATTAATAATTTATATTTTAAAATTTGGAATAATATTCCAGCTAAATAAAAGCATATTTAAAATTTGTTACTTTTTAATTACCTCCTCATTTCTTTCTAAAGGTAAGCTAGTTTCTACATGCCCGCCAATGCTATCTACTACTTGACCCTCAATTAGAATTTGCACTTTCTTAATGTCTGTAAATTCAGTTAAAGTATTTACAATAGAGGCTAGAATTAATTCTTCCATATTTGACCCAGCATTCATATTTTCCATAAAAGCTCTGTTAAGATTTACTGTGGCAATGCCGTTTGTTATTTTAAAGCTAAGAAGTTTTGTCCCCTGAGGAGCAATGGCTTCTATATTTTGATCTTTATCAGGTCCTTTAAATAATTCTTCTAAAGCACGCAACGGAGTAGCCTCGTTTTTTGGTACACTGCGTTTTACAGGCTGAAGATAAAAGTCTGTCTCTGTAGAGCCAATAAAATATAAGGTCAATTGGTCTTGGTTAGCAGTTTCAACTAATTGCGGTAGATTTTTTTTAAGATCTGCCACTTCAGTTTTAACACCTGCCATATCTTTTTCAAGCTTATTAATTCTCTCTCCAAGCTGATCGTTTTGTTGACTGCATCCTAATCCCAAAGTGCTTACTAAACACATAATAATTAGTGCTTTGGTAAAACCCATCAAAACCTCTCCTTCGCAAAAATAGTTTAATAGTAACATTTTATCCATTCTGCCTGCTTTTTATTTCCAATTTATGTATTAGGTTTAAAAAGCTTTTTTGACAAATATAGTTATTAGATTAATAATTAAGAAATATAGATACTAAAGTAATTATAAATAAAAAGGATGAAAAAAATGTACCCCTTAGCTCATCTCTATCTAACCAAAAAAGCTTTAAATCGCCTAACTCCAACTTTGGCTCTAGGAAGTGTTTTACCGGATGTATTAACTAGCGCAGGTCTTGACTGGCAAACTGCTCACAGTTACAAAAGAAGCACCCACATCAATAGGGACTTACTACTGGGGGACCTTATTCATGGTATCTCTTTACCTGGTTTAGATTACTATAGTGATATTAGTTACAGGAACCAAGCCGGTTTTGCCTTTCAAAACGCTAAATATTTAGCAAAAGATTTAGCCGCACTCAAAGTGCCGGAAAAAGATGTTATATGGAGAGGACACAACTTTATTGAAATGGCAGTTGAGACCTTTCTTAATAAAACTCAACACCGCTTATGGCTAGAATTAAGCAGAGCTGCTGCCGATCAAAAGCTATTACAAACTGTAAAAGTTGTAATGAACGACTATAAAGTAGATAATCCAGATAGCATTACAGCTATTTTAGATAGGTTTTTAAAAATGGGCGGTAAAGAAGACCTTTTAGCTGAAGATTATGCACATAAATTAAATTCTATTTATGGTTTAGAAATCGAAACTAAACAATGCTTAGCTTTAATTAAAAAAGCACAGCAACTGGTGGAAGGAAGATATCAAGAATTTCTACAAACTGCAATTAAAGAAATTAAAATAAATGTTAAAAATTATTAACTACATAATTTAAAGGAAAGACATGAAAAATAGGGAAATAAATATGGTGTAATACAAAAATTTTGGAGAATGAGGGGCAAATACTGCTCTGCAATTGCCATTGATAGTAACTAGATGTGAAAACCAATTACACGAAATTATGCATACTCCCGCCTAAGGCTTTTATCATCTATTCTTTCAGAAGTTCAACCATTAGCTGCTCCATTTGTTTTCTACGCAACTTCGTTTGTTCTTGATCTATAGAAATTATTATTTGCAACACATCCCCCTCTTTACTATCCTTCGGCAACAGCATCTTTGGTAAATTGAAATTTTCTTTACCCGAACTTATAATTGCAAAATCACCTTCAAAGCGGTCGATAATAAACATACCTACTCACCTTCTATTGCTTTCTTTGGGTCTTTATTGTTAAATCAGTTCCATCACTTGATATTATTATATTACCATCTTGGTCAGTTCGATAAATCTTAACCCTATTTGCTTGTAATCTTTTTATTATTGACAAATGAGGGTGTCCATAGTCGTTGTTCTTCCCAACGGAAACTACAGCAAAGCGAGGCTCTATGGCTTGAAGGAATTTTGAACTTGAAGAACCCCTTGAGCCATGATGAGCTACTTTTAAAACATCAGCTTTTAAATCATATCCTTTTGCAAGCATTTCTTTCTCCGAAACATGTTCTGCATCGCCGCAAAGTAAAAAAGCTGTTTTTCCGTATGTAATTTTGAGAACAATACTGTAATTATTTAAATTTTCATAACTCCCCCCATTTGGTGCAAAAACCTGAAAATGAATTTCTTTATCAAAGTCTAAGCTTTGACCAGCCTTAGGAATGGTAATTTTAAGTTGCTTTTGTTTAATAGTTTTCAGTAGATGTTCAAAACATCTAGAAGTATGAGCAACCTTAGGCATATATATTTTATCAACAGGTAAATTCAGAATAACCTTGTCAAGTCCACCAATATGATCTTCATGGGGGTGAGTTGCAATAATTGCTGCAAGCTTTTTGACTTTTTGTAGGCGAAGGTATTTTAACACATCTTCACTATCGTCAACATTTCCCCCATCAATTAAAATATTTTTACCATTGGGTAATTGGACTAAAATTGCATCGGCTTGTCCTACGTCTATAAAATGAGCCTTCAGCATTTTAGTTTTTCCCCAAAAAGCTTCTGTGCTTTGCTCCACTGATTGCTGTGCAATTTGATTTGTGTTTTGGCCTTGTTCTGCCTTGTTAGTCTGAGTAGCGCTACAACCAATTGTAGCAAATATTAATAAAATTATCAGGGTAAAACCTAATAGTTTTCTTTTGCTAAACATAACTTCGTCCCCTTTTTTAAGTCTTTAAAATTAGTTTACCCATCTTTCCAATAAACATTAAAAAACTGGTATAACCAATTAGGTATACCAGCTAAATTTTTATGCTAAGAAGTCTTTAACTACTTCTATCATATCCTCCTTAATACAAACTTTAGAATGTTTTATTTCTTTTTGCTTTAAATTTTTTAAACCATTTGGAATAGGCAAGTTTCCTTTTGCCGCTAAAAACTCCAATAAGTCAAATTCACTTTTATTCTCTAAAGCTTCAAGACCAAATAGTGCTTTGACTACACTTGCATTAAATTTAAATGGGCTGGCTGTAGAAACAATGACGCTCATGCGTTGATCTTTAGTTTGGTTATAGTATTTAGCATATACATCCCAGGCAACTGCCGTATGGGTATCAATAACATACTTATGTTTAGTAAAAACATCTTTAATTCTAGCTAGTGTTTCCGGATCAGTACTAAAATCAGCCCAGAATAGCTGTTTTATTCTTTTCATTGTATCCTGATCAACTTTGTACAATCCATTGTGCTGTAAATCCTCCATCCACTGCTTAACTTGGCTACTGTTTCTACCAGACAAATGGTACAACAGCCTTTCCAAGTTACTAGAAATTAATATATCCATGGAGGGAGAAATTGTTTTATAAAAATGTCTATTTCGATTATAAATACCTGTATGAATAAAATCAGTTAGCACATTATTTTCATTGGAAGCACAAATTAGTTTGTGAATAGGTAAACCCATTTTTTGAGCATAATATCCCGCAAGGATATTGCCAAAATTACCTGTTGGTACGATAAAATTGATTTCCTCGCCATATTTGATTTTACCAAAACGAACTAAATCTAAGTAAGCAGAAATATAATATACAATCTGGGGTACCAGTCTTCCCCAGTTGATAGAATTAGCCGATGAAAGTTTATAGCCTAGGGCAGCTAATTCCTCTTGAAATTCTCCATTTGTAAATACCCTTTTAACCCCACTCTGGGCATCGTCAAAATTGCCTTCGATAGCAACAACTCCCACATTACTGCCCTCTTGAGTGATCATTTGATATTTCTGAATTTCACTTACTCCCTCGTTAGGGTAAAAAACTAAAATCTTAGTATTTGCAACATCTTTAAATCCCTCTAAGGCAGCCTTGCCAGTATCTCCTGAGGTAGCTACTAAAATAGCATACTTATACTTGTCTCCCATTACCTTGGCACTTTGTACTAATAAGTGGGGTAATAATTGCAAAGCCATGTCTTTAAAAGCACAGGTAGGGCCATGCCACAATTCTAAAACAGCTAATTTATCTGTAACAGTAGTTAAAGGTGCAATCATAGTTGTATCAAACTTTTCAGTGGCATAGGCTTGCTGAACACATTGTTCAATAGATTTGGTGCTAAAATCCGTTAAAAATTTTTTTAGTATATGTAAAGCGCGATCTTGATAAGTCATATCTATTAAATCCAAAAAATCTTTTTGCGTAAAAGTTACATCTTCGGCAGGGACAAATAGACCGCCTCCCGGTGCTATTCCCCTTAAAATAGCTTCAGCTGAAGAAACTGCTGAACAGCCTCCCCTAGTACTTATATACAGCATTCGGCTTTTCCTCCTGTCATCCAATAGTCAGAAAGTAATATGTTTATTTTATTCTACCATCGAATATTTATCAACTAAATACTTTATTTAACACTTTAAGATAAACTTATTCCAGCAGGAAAATAACTGATTATTAAGGAATAAATCATATGATAAAATTTTAGGGGTGATTAGAAATACTTCTGTTAAACGAAATTTGTAATGCATTTTCCGTTATTTTAGATTTAGGTGGTGATAGAACTTACAATCATTCAAAAAGAACAGCTTATATTGCTACTCGTTTGGGAGATCGGGTTGGTTTTTCTAAATTATTTTGCTTTTATGGTGGTTTATTGCATGATATAGGGGCCAGCGGAGAGTTAAATATTTATAGTACGACAGACATTCATACTAAAAGGCATCTTATCTATGACCACACAGTTATTGGAGCCAAGATACTTAAGGGGTTGCCCTACCTGGGCAAACTATCGGAATTTATAAAATACCACCATGAACATTATGATGGGACAGGGCCCTTTGGATTATCCGACGCAGATATTCCCTTGGGAGCAAAGATTTTATATATAGCTGATCAGGTTGATTTGATCTTAAACGGGAAAAAAATTACTTCTTCTTTGCAGGAAAAGGTGAGAAACTGGGTTAAAGAAAATTCGGGAAAAACTATTAGTCCGGAACTTAGAGATCCTTTTTTAGAACTAGCAGGAACTGTCCAGTTTTGGTCTGATCTGGAGGATCGCAACCTGGATTATGGTTTAGAAAGAATCCAACCGGAACCTCTACTTATATCTTTAGATGAATTCGAAATTATTGCCCAAGCCTTTAGCCGTATTGTTGACAATAAAAGTAAGTTTACTCATGAACATTCCATGCGTGTCTATAACACAGCACAAAAAATAGCTAGAGGTTTAGGCTATAGTGAAATTATGCTTAAGAAAATAGGCATTGCAGCCCTTTTACATGACATTGGGAAACTAATGGTTCCAACAGAAATATTAGAAAAACCGGAAGGCTTGACCCCTGAAGAATTCTCGATTGTTAAACAACATACCTACTACACCAAAAAAATATTGCTGCAAATAAAATCATTACAAGATATCGCTAATTGGGCCGCAAATCACCACGAAAAGATTAATGGCACTGGTTATCCCGAAGGCCTAACTGTTCTCAGTCAGGAAGATCAGATTATTGCTTTTGCCGATATTTACACAGCTTTAACGGAGAATAGACCTTATCGTAAAGGCCTTAGCAATGAAGCCGCCATAGAAATCATAGCAAAGATGGTAAACAGAAATGAGCTTAGTGCTGATTTTTTTGTCAAATTTAAAAACATTATGCTTTTGGTAAGCTAAGTGTTAACAAGTTGTGTAAAAGCCAGAGGTCAAAAATTTCTTATTTGACAATATTATACTTTCTTAGAGATGAAGTTACTTTCACATCCCCGGAAACAAATTCTCTATACACCATTCCAATATCTTGCTTATAGTACTCATAAACACTTGAATTAGCTCCGGATATTTTTACTTTAAGACAATTATCAAATTTTCCTGCCGGAGTACTGACCTCTGCTTTTAGATTCACTATTTCCCGCTCGCCATTAGGTTCTGTCCATTTGGTTCCAACTTTTAATGGAGCCTTTAATAAAGCGGTATTATCATTAGGCTTTTCTTTTAACAAATTAACATCATTATAAGCCTCAGGTTGAGAAAAAACTCGATAGATACCATCTTCAGTAATCTTTAAAACCATAGCCATAACCGTTCCGCCATTATCTTCTCTAATTTGTGCAAAATTACCATCGCTAAATAATACCTTTCTCCTAAACGATGCATACTCATTGCCTTCTCCCTGATACTCCCATGTTGATCCTGCCGTTAAAGGAAAATATTGAGCCACACTTGCCTTTTTTTGTATTTTATCTTTATTATTAACTTCTTTGTTATTTTCTTCTTTATTGTTTACTTCATTATTTCTATCAACGTTTTGCTTATTTTCAGTTTGAACCTGGGGCTTGGGCTCTTCACTACTTTTTTGCGCACAACCAAACATAGTAAACGAACATAAAACAAAAACTGACAAAAGGAATAAAAATAAGTAAATGTTTTTTTTCATTTAAACCTCCAAGATATAATAAATTTAATTCTATAGTTTATATTTCCTAAAGGTTTTATAGTTATGCGCAAATATTACTATAATAATATTAAAATTAAACATTGAATCTAAAATGCATTACGTCCCCATCTTGCACTATATAGTCTTTTCCTTCTAAACGAAATTTCCCGTTTTCTTTAGCTTGGTTGAAGGAACCAGCTTCTATTAAATCATCATAAGCTACAACTTCCGCTCTAATAAAACCTCGTTCAAAATCCGTATGAATAACTCCAGCTGCTTGAGGTGCTTTTGTACCTTTTTTAATTGTCCATGCACGAACCTCTGGTTCCCCGGCAGTAAAATATGTATAGAGTCCAAGCAAATCATAGGCAGCTCTAACGAGTTTGTCTAGTCCAGACTCATCTAGGCCAAGCTCTGCTAAAAATAGCTGTCTTTCTTCACCTTCCAGTTCAGCTATTTCTGCTTCAATTTTTGCAGAAACAGCAACTACCGAAGCACCTTCTTGCGTAGCATATTCTTTAACTTGTTGAAGATACTGGTTATTGTCTAATTCTTTTAAATCATTTTCGCCTACATTAGCAACATAAATAATGGGCTTCATCGTAAGCAGATTAAACTGTTTTAGAATAATCTTCTCTTCATCTGTAAACTGCAAGTTACGAGCGGGCTTTCCTTGGGCAAGGGCTTGGGAATTAATTTTTTGTACCAGTTCATATTCTTGTTTTGCTTGTTTGTCATTTCCTCTTACCTTACTAGCTAATCTTTCAGCTCTTTTTTCCATACTCTCTAAATCTGCCAAGACCAATTCTAAATTAATTACTTCAATATCGCTAAGAGGATCAACTTTCCCAGCAACATGAGTAATATCATTATCAACAAAGCAACGTACCACATGGGCAATTGCGTCCACTTCCCTAATATGAGCTAAAAATTTATTCCCCAGACCTTCACCTTTGCTGGCTCCTGCTACCAAGCCTGCTATATCAACAAATTCAAAGGCAGTAGGGATTGTTTTTTTAGGATTGAACATTTCTGTCAACTTGTCCAAACGAGGATCAGGAACAGTTACTACACCTACATTTGGATCAATAGTACAAAAGGGGTAATTGGCAGCTTCCGCACCTGCTTGAGTTATTGCATTAAATAGTGTGGATTTACCCACGTTAGGTAATCCAACAATACCACATTTTAAAGCCATTAAATTCAACTCCTTGTTTATATTCAGATAAAAGTATACTTGATTTGCCTTAATACTTCCATTCTTTTTAGATAGTTGCATCAACAAATTCAAAGTATTAACGTGGTCTTGCTTTGCAATTTAAACAACGCTATTTTAGCATAACAAATTATTCGTGTTTATTATTATTTTTAGCTTTAAAACATGTAAGCTATTAAGCTTGATTAAATTTGTAAAGCCAAACTACTACTGTTATAATAGAAAATAAATGGAAATTTAGGAAGTGGTAAAAATGGCTTTTAAAATTAAAGATCCAGTAAGCGGCCTTAGTCATTTATTTGGCGTAATTTTATCTATCGTTGGACTAGTTTTTTTAATCATAACATCCGTAATCAAAGGCTCTGTTTGGCATACTGTATCTTACAGCATTTTTGGAGCAAGTTTAATTTTGCTTTATACTGCTAGCTCTTTATATCACTTGCTGCCCTTAAAACAAAATATAACAATGATTTTAAAAAGAATCGACCACATAATGATTTTTATTTTAATAGCAGGAACATATACCCCTATTTGTTTAGTACCTCTTCGTGGGCCTTGGGGGTGGAGCCTTTTTGGCTGCGTATGGGGAATTGCCCTTTTAGGATTAATTATGAAAATATTTTGGATTAATGCCCCGAGATGGTTTTCTACAGTGCTGTACGTCTTTATGGGCTGGCTTATAATTATTGCCCTGCTGCCGCTAATTAAAGTTATCCCCCCTAGTGGAATGGCTTGGCTGGTTGCTGGCGGAGTATTTTATACCATTGGAGCTCTTATTTATGGAATTAAACGGCCTAATATTACCCGGTACTTTGGGTTTCATGAGCTATTTCACTTTTTTGTTTTAGCAGGAAGTTTTAGTCATTACTGGCTAATGTATAGGTTTTTAATCTTACTCCACTAACATTTTGCTAGAGATGTTATTAATAACCTCTACTAATTATATTAGTTTGCGATAAATCTTCTCTATCGACCAGGTTTATCGCATCTTTTTTACAAACCCTTCTGCAAACTCCGCACCCATAGCATTTTAAAGAATTAATGAAGCATTTAGAATCTGCTATAGAATATTCTATAGCACCAAATTGGCAATATTTTTGGCAACTACGACAACCTGTACATAAAATGGGCTCAATTTGAGCAATGTATTCAGCTTTGAACATAACATTCATTAGGTCAGAATTTATTTGAACTCTGTAGGCTAAGCAATCGTGATCACAATTACATAAAGCCCCGATAAAAGGCGTTTTAAAAGTCCAAACTGAATGGACCAGTCCATTTTTGTCAAATTCCTCTAATATTTTTTTAGCTTCAGCCGCTGTTATTGTTTCTAAATGAGATTTTATTTCTGGCCAATGAGTGATTAGACCTGTTGGATCAATGCCCAACAGTAAACAATACCTAGCATCATTTTTCCCCGTTGTAACACTACGGCAAATGCATGGAATTCGTGTTATTGATTGAACCAGATCAATAACCTTCTCTGCATCTTCTAGAGGAATAACCTGACCGAAATGAAACTTTTTCATATTTGCCGTAGCCATTTTCCTAACGAAACCGTAGGCTAATGGCAATTTATTTTTAGCCCAGTCTAGTTTGGGAAGATTATGCTTGGCATTATTTCTTATACTTGAGACGAAATGTTCAATATAATTTTTTCTTCCATCACTATTTAGTAATTCATCAGAATAGTTTTTCATGACTTCATACCACTTTTTACCCTCACCATGTTTAATACAAAATTCGCACAAGCAAGATCCCCCCAGGAATGTTTTTCCTTAATAATTCCTTATTTGTTTTTAATCCCCCTTCTTAAAAAAAGGGGGATTACTTGCTAAATATGGCAATTAGGATATAAATGGGAAACAAATAAATACTTTTCCAAACAAATGGCTTATAAATTCCCATGGCAGTAAACCTTAGATAATTTATCCGCACTGCTTTTTTTCATAGCTTACTTGCAATAATATTCTTGACTTTTTCCGGTAGCCTATCCGTTTCTTCTTTACTTAGGTTTGTAATGGATACTGGCTCTGAAATAATAACTTGCACATTTGCCGGTTTAATCATCCAGCCGTTAGTTTCCATAATATTATATGACCCTTTAATGGTCACAGGCACAATAGGTACTCCTGCTTTAAGGGCAAGTTTAAAACTACCAGGCTTAAACTCACCAATCTGGTTTCCCCGGCTGCGGGTGCCTTCGGGAAAAATAACCAAAGAATAACCCTTACGTAAAACGGCTATTCCTTCTTGAATAGCTTTCAAGCCAGCTCGAGCACTACTTCTGTCCATAAAAATACAGTTCATATAACGCATCCAACTGCTAATGAAGGGCATTTTTTTCAATTCCTTCTTGGCAATAAAAGCTTTGGGTTTATCAATAAAACCCAGTAAAATTGGAATATCAAAGTTTCCTTGATGGTTACTAATAAAAACCACACTTCCCTGGCTGGGTATATTTTCTGCACCAGTTACTGTTACCTTAGAACCAGTTAAATTAACCAGCGAACGAGCCCATTTTTTTACGATTTGATCAACGGCCCGGTCTTTCTCTTGAATTTTGTGCGCACGATCTAAGGACCTTACTTTTATTAGATCGGGCAAGACTAAAATAAGGAAAATCCAAAAATAGATGAACCAAAAAAGTGTTCTCAGCATCTCAGTTCCCTCTCTCATCTAAAATAAAGATTTTTTCATTTTTGCTCTTACGTTGTTATTATATCGTTTTTTAGCAATTCCTCTACTAATCAAAAATCTCCCCTGCTAATAATCAATAGATGAAAATATTGATTTATTAATTACACTATTATCCATCATTTCTCCTTTAATCAAATATACTGATATTTAATGTTTCTTTCTTCAAGGTATAGTTCAGTCCACATAACACAATCTTAAGAAAAGCCTAACAATTAACATAGTACCGCATATTATATTAGAGAGTTTCAGCAAGCTGAGCATCTAGTGAATTTCTAGAAGAAAAGTTAAAACTATAGTAGGGAGGTAGAGATTATGTTAAGACAACAGCCAAGAGTTCCTCAGAACTGTCCGCCTGCGTTTCTAGGCCGATATACCGTTCTTCCAGGTGATACTTTTTTTACTATTGCCCAAATGTTCAGGGTAAGAATAGAAGCACTTGCAGTAAATAATCCACATATCCCAGATCCGAATGTCCTATTTCCCGGGGATATCCTATGTGTGCCCGGTTCAATAACTTACCCTTGTTGTACTGTTTTACGACCTCGCGGACGTGTGCCGTTCGGAACAGGTGGAGTTTCTTATGTGAATTTCGCTCCCAGGGGAGGTCAGTCCGTAAGCTTTATGGCAACGTTACCTCAGCCGACAGTGTTAGGGAATTTTAATACGTATACAGGTGAAATATTCATTCCGGGTATTGGTGGCTTTGGCAACCAGTTGTTTGCGACACCAGAGGACCCGCCAACTTGGTCATCAAGGGTAGACCTTCCTACCGTTGCATCGGTTATACCAAACTCACGAGTGGTAATACGTCCTTTTAATTCATTAACCGGGGCATCGGGCCAGACTGTCTTAGAAGGTATAGTCCGGTGTGGAAGCTGTAAATCACAATCATAAAAAAAGCCCAGCCACATATCGTTTTAAGAAAAATACCAGATCCAAAGATGCCAACTGACCTTTATACCCTCGCCTATGCAATGTCTTGTGCAGTTGCTTCCATGTTTTCACTCTCGCCTCTGCTTCATTCTGAGCCTTCGTCTTATCCATCCTATGAGTTCCCGGAAAAGTTACTAGTGACGCCCTTGCTACGAGTTATCTTCCTGCCGGTTAGGCGATAGGGCTTCTTTCAGCCCATCGGCTCAGCAAACATGGCGGGCAAACTAAATAGAAAAAGAGCAATTTCTGCTCTTTTTCAGCTCAATTTAAAAAGAACTGCTTCTTCTTTACTATGGTGATGTTGGTCAGCGTAATTGCGTAAAAAGTTTTCCCCCTCTTAAGCTTAATTTAACGTTTATTTTTCACATTACAACACTGTTTATGCAAAGCTTGAGGAAGAATTTACTATCTCATAGCATGTAACCTTCTAACCCTTTCCTCAATAGGAGGGTGAGTACTGAAAAGATTCATCAGACTACGAGCCGAAAAGGGATTAACAATAAATAAGTGGCTAGTAGCCGGACTTACATGCATTGGCACAGCATGAGCAGCACGCTCCAGTTTTTGTAAGGCACTAGCTAAGCCATTAGCATTTCCAGCGATTTCTGCTCCTGTGGCATCCGCCAAGTATTCCCTGGAGCGGGATACAGCCATTTGCACTAGCATGGCAGCAATTGGTCCTAAAATTATCAACGGTAAAGCTGCTAAGCCTCCCCCTCCTTCATCTTCGTCTCTATTTAAGCCTCCAAAAATTAACGCCCATTGGGCCCAGTCAGCTAAAGTAGTAATTACACCTGCCATAACAGCAGCTAAGGTTCCAATAAAAATATCTCTGTTTTTGATATGAGCTAATTCGTGGGCCAAAACTCCCTCTAGTTCTTCCCTGTTTAACAGCTGCATAATTCCTTGGGTAACTGCTACAGCTGCATGGTTGGGATTGCGACCCGTAGCAAAAGCATTGGGTTGGGGGGAAGGAGTAATGTATAATTTCGGCATTGGCAAGTTAGCATTTCTGGTTAACTTTTCTACGATATCATAAAGTTCGGGAGCTTCATTTCGACTAACGGGTACTGACCTAGTCATTTTAATGGCAATCTTATCACTAAACCAATAGCTAAAACCGTTCATCACTACAGCAAAACCAAACGCTAGAATCATGCCGGAATTTCCACCTAATGCCTTCCCAGCTAATACTACTAAAACTGTTAATAGACCCATTAAAAATACTGTTTTAATTTGGTTGGTAAAACCTCCCATAATAATCTCCTCCCTTAAATTTTATTATTAAATACAACTAGATTAAAACAGCTCCTAAAAATATTAAATAAAAAACACCGTTTAAAAGCAGCGCCCCAGGCCTGAGCTCTCCTTTCTTTTTAATTATAAATATAATATAAAGGGCAGCCAATACTGCTAAAATGGCACTAAGTAAGGCAGTGGAAGAAAGCTTCCAAGGTGTTAATAAAATTCCTAAAACCGGCACAATGGAACTTTGAAAAACCATAGCTCCTGTAATGTTTCCAAAGGCTAAAGTATCCTTGCCTTTTCTGATCCAAATAATACTATTGAACTTTTCTGGAAGCTCCGTAGCAATAGGAGCAATAATAATAGATAAAACAAAAGCAGATATGCCGAATATTTGAGCTAAATATTCTACCCCATGAACAAAAAGATTAGCACCAACAACAATTCCCACTAATGCTGTCCCAACTTGAAGATAGACAGTGGCTAGGGGAGGCTCTGGCTGCTTGCGAGCAAAATACAAAGGCCCTAGGTGGTTATTACCTGCTACTTTGCCATTGGAAATGGTTTTTACAACATAAGCTGTATACAATGCAATTAAGCTTAAAGCAACAATTACCTTTAAAAAATAAATATCGATAAAAGCAACTGCAATTGCTAATGTATATACTGGTATAAAGTAAGTTAAATCCCTGCTAATTACTGTTGGATCGATTAACATTTTTGTTCTTTTAGCACCCTGGTAAGGAAAAACTAAACCCGCTATTCCCACTAAAGCTAGTGCTAAAGTAACCAGCATAAAGGGTGCTCCTAAAATAGCTCCTAAACCGATTTCTTCGCCGGAATGGGCTGAAGAAAATAAAATCGCAATAACGGGAATAATAGTTTCAGGTAAAGCGGTTCCTACTGCAGCCAAAACACTTCCTACGGCTCCTTCAGAAAGATGTAATTTTTTACCTAACCATTCAATACCGTTAGTAAAAATTTCTGCACTGATCAAGACAATTACCAACCCCAATAGCAACATTAAAGTAGACATGGTTTTCTCCCTTCTTCCATTTACTTAAAATTAATTAACAATATTATTATTGCATTATCCTCCTTAGTCTATAATTAAAAGACCTACATCTACTCATAGAATAGATGTAGGTCTCACTATATACGCAAACCGGGTAATTTTCATTACCGAAATGACGATTTTACGAACTTTGCAGCTAGTTACTCCCCTACAAAACTATTTAATTATAACTTATAATAAAATAATTTATTTAAAAATACAATACTCTTTGCAAAATATTTTTAAAAATTATTTATAATTACCTCTAAAATAATTTTTACTTTCTGGCAATATAGAATTATAATAAGAATAGTAGTATTTAATTTATTGAAAATTATAACTTTATATTTAAGATTTCTTAAACTATATTTTTATTTTTTAATTCATACATTTTAAGATTTGAGGGGTTGTCCGATGAAACTTTCAACAAAAGGAAGATATGGTCTAAGAGCACTTGTCGATTTGGCTTCTTATAAAAGCAAAGGCCCTGTAGCAACTAGAGTAATTGCAGAACGACAAGGTATATCAGAGAGATATTTAGAGCAGTTATTAGTCTCATTAAAACAAGCAGGATTAGTAAAAAGCGTTAGAGGAGCTCAAGGAGGATATATTTTAGCCCGTGAGCCAAAAGACATCAAAGTGGGAGAAATAATCCGTATCTTAGAGGGTCCTATTGCTCCCGTAGAATGTGTCAGCGAAATTAATCCTGAAGACTGTGTTCGTTCAGAAACCTGTATTACGAAAAACATCTGGTCTAAACTTAGAGATGCCATGGTAGAAGTACTTGATTCCTATACTCTTGAGGATTTATTGAAGGGTTAAAAGCTTAAGGTGTAAAAAATAAGGATAAAAAAAGCAGCCTATTTGGCTATCCAATACCCAAATAGGCCTACATAGAAAAATATATAAGAAAGAAATGTTGCTTCAACATTCTTTTGAAGCCATTAAGCTTAATTGACTTAAACTTGAATTATCACAATATTCCAACTATTCAGACTTTATTTTAGTATATACTTTTTCCCCTTTCAGTATTACTGTTAATTTTCTGCTTGTTCATAAAGTTGGCCTTCTTGGATAGAATGTTTCTACAATTGATGTTTTTGGCTGGTTATAATTGAAAGAGTGCTTATTTATTATATTTGCATTGTAAGGTAGGACATAAAAAATTACAATAGCAGCAGAAGCTTTGAGCAAAATTTTGTTAGTAATTTTATAGATTTTAACAGACTTAAAAAGCTCTAATTAGAGTTTAAGCACAAAGGGGCAATTAATTTTTCTAGCTTTTCCAGCTAAATAATTAATTGCCCCTTTGCACTGTAAATTTATTTCGAGCTAATGCTCCCAGCATAAGCTCGAACCTTTATTTTATTTAAAATAACTTACTCCTGATTCAAAAAGGTGCTGGTCTTTTTGGCCCGGAATATTACGTGCAACATCTCTTCCAATTCTTTCAGAGTGGCCCATTTTGCCAAAAACCCGGCCATCAGGGCTAGTAATGCCTTCTACAGCTAGAATGGAACCGTTGGGATTAAAAGGTTCCTCATAAGTTGGCTGACCTGAATAATCCACATATTGAGTAGCAATTTGCCCATGAGCAATTAAGTCTGAAATAGTATTTTCCTTAGCTACAAACCTGCCTTCTCCGTGGGAAACTGCAATGGTATGCACATCCCCAACTTTTACATTGCTTAACCAAGGCGATAAAGAAGATACTACTTTAGTTTGAACCATACAGGAAACGTGCCGCCCAATCTGATTAAAAGTTAAAGTAGGTGCTTCCTCGTCTAAATCCCTTATTTCACCGTAGGGAACTAAACCAAGCTTAATCAATGCTTGAAAGCCATTACAAATACCTAGCATTAAGCCGTCCTTCTGTTGTAAAAAAGTCATAACAGCGTCTTTAACTTTAGGATTTCTAAAAACTGCCGCTATAAATTTACCTGAGCCATCTGGTTCATCTCCAGCACTAAAGCCACCAGGGAGCATAATTATTTGGGATTTGTTAATCATTTTAACCATTTGCCCAATGGATTCCTCAATATCAGCGGCTGTTAAATTTCTAAAGACAAAACTTTCAACTTGAGCGCCTGCTTTCGCAAAGGCCCGGGCAGAATCATATTCGCAGTTGGTACCAGGAAAAACAGGAATAAATACCCTCGGTTTAGCTACTATACCAGCAGCCTTCCGGCTAGTTTGCAAATTGTAGCTGTAAGGATCTATTTTGGTTTGTTCCTTTATTACTTTAGGAGGAAAAATCTTAGCTAACGGAGCTGTCCAAACTTGCAATGCTTCCGCTAAACTTATTTCTAAGCCGTTGATGCTGATGGCAGCCTTCTCTTGAGTGTATCCTAGGAGCTCATATGCAGTGTCCCCAAAGGCAGTCTGCAAATCTGTATCCTTGGGGATTTCTAAAATAAGTGAACCATAGTCAGGTCTAAAAAGATTTTTAGCAGGTACTTCCGAAGAAAATACCATACCAATTCTGTTGCCAAAGCTCATTTTACTAATGGCAGCTGCCAACCCGCCTGTTTTGACCGTATGGGCAGCTAAAACCAGTCCTTTTTCCATAAGTGAACTTACTTTTGCAAAGTTATTTTTCAATAAATCTAAATCAGGAAGCTCTTGCTCATTTCTTTTAGCAGCCACCAACACTACCCGACTGCCTGCTTTTTTAAATTCTTGCGAGATTACCTGCGTAGATTTTACTACATCTACGGCAAAGGCAACTAAAGTGGGAGGAACATTTAAATCTTTAAAAGTACCTGACATACTGTCTTTACCGCCAATAGCAGGTATCCCTAATTGTTTTTGGGCAAAGTAGGCACCAAGCAAGGCACTAAAAGGTTTCCCCCATTTTGCTTCGTCCTGGCCTAACTTTTCAAAGTACTCCTGTAGTGTAAGTCTAATATTTTCATATTTTCCCCCTAAAGCCACTACCTTTGTTGCTGCTTCAAGAACAGCATAAAATCCACCGTGAAAGGGACTCCAGGAAGCTAACTCCGGATTATATCCATAGGTCATTACCGTGGCAGTTGTTGTCTCGCCCTTCAGTACAGGAATCTTAGCAGCCATCCCTTCTGCAGGAGTGTCTTGGTACTTACCTCCAAAAGGCAGCAAAACTGTACCTGCTCCGATAGTACTATCAAAGCGCTCGACCAAACCTTTCTGGCTGCAGACATTTAAATCTTGCAAGTTAGCTAACCAGGCCTGCTTCAAGTCGGAATTTTCTTTTTCTATTCTAAGTTCTATTTTTTTGAAGTAGCTCTCTTCATCAGGTGCTTGTACTAATACTTTTGCTTGTTGTGTCACACCATTAGTATTTAAAAATTCCCGGCTTAAATCTACGATAGGCTTTTTTCTCCAGTACATCCTTAAACGAGGTATTTCTGTTACCTCTGCCACTACTGTAGCTTCCAAATTTTCTTCATCAGCATAATTTATAAAAGCTGCAACATCTTGATCGGCAACTACTACTGCCATTCTTTCTTGAGATTCAGAAATAGCCAATTCCGTACCATCTAAACCTTCATATTTTTTTGGCACTGCATCTAAATTAATTTCTAGTCCATCGGTCAATTCGCCGATTGCAACGGAAACACCGCCGGCTCCGAAATCGTTGCATCTTTTAATCATTTTGCTGGCTTCAGGTTTTCTAAAAAGCCGTTGTAATTTTCTTTCAGTAGGAGGGTTTCCCTTTTGTACCTCCGCCCCACAAGTCAGTAAGGACTCCTCTGTATGTTCCTTGGAGGAACCAGTTGCTCCTCCACATCCGTCCCGACCTGTTTTCCCACCTAAAAGAATTACCTTATCCCCAGGTACTGGTTTTAGCCTGAGCACATTCTCCTTGGGAGCAGCAGCTATAACTGCCCCAATTTCCATTCTTTTAGCTACGAAATTAGGATGGTAGACTTCTGCTACTTGACCAGTAGCTAAGCCAATCTGATTGCCATAGGAGCTATAGCCAGAGGCTGCTCCAATGGTAATTTTCCGTTGGGGCAATTTACCCGGCAAAGTATCTTCAATTTTGGTTCTAGGATCACCACTTCCTGTAACCCGCATAGCCTGGTAGACATAAGACCTGCCTGAAAGGGGATCTCGGATAGCCCCTCCTAAACAAGTAGCAGCACCTCCAAAAGGCTCAATTTCTGTAGGATGGTTATGGGTCTCATTTTTAAACATTACTAGCCATTCTTCTTGCTGGTCATCTACATCCACTTGCACAACAATGCTGCAAGCATTTATTTCTTCCGATTCATCTAAGTCATGGAGCAATCCTTGTTTACGAAGCTCTTTCATACCTATAACTGCAATATCCATTAAACATATTGTTTTCGGCCTATTACCATAAACCAGGGAGCGGGCTTTTAAATATTCCTCATAGGCTTTAGAAATAGGTTTTACATATAGCCCTTCTTCTAGTTCAACTTCCGTAATTTCCGCATTAAAAGTAGTATGGCGGCAGTGATCGGACCAATAGGTATCTATGACTCTAATTTCAGTAATAGTCGGATCCCTCTGCTCCGTATCTCGAAAATAGTCTTGACAAAACTTAAGATCTTCAAAGCTCATTGCTAATCCTAAGCTGGTCACCAAATCTTCCAATTCCCCAGGTTTCTTATTGATGAAACCATGTAAAACCTCTACATCCGGCGGGTTTACTGCTTCCATTTGTAGAGTCTGGGGTTTCTTCAATTCTGCCTCCCGTGATTCCACTGGGTTAATATAATAAGCTTTAATTTTTGTAAAGTCTAAATCACTAATTTCTCCTTGTAAAATAATTACCTTCGATGAATGGACCACAGGACGTTCCTTTTGAGTTAAAAGCTGTACACATTGGGCAGCTGAATCGGCCCTTTGATCATATTGTCCAGGTAAATATTCAACTGCAAAATATCTATCCTTTGGTTCTATGGTTAAACTTTCGTCATAAACATTATCTACGTTAGGTTCAGAAAATATGGTGCAGCGAGATTGGGCATATTCCTGGTCAGTAATTCCAGAGATATCATAGCAGTTAACAATCCTTACTCCGCTTAAACCTTTAATGCCTAGATTATCTTGCAAATCCCGGCACAAGCCCTGCGCTTCAACATCAAAGCCCTGCTTCTTTTCGACAAAAATTCTTTTTACAGTTGTTGTAGTCATTTTTTTACCTCGCTAGCTTTTAAATTTCACTATTTGATTTTAACATAATAATTTATTTTTTTTTAGCACCTCTTCTGAGAAAGCCATAAAATATATCGAAACAAAATTAAAGGAGGTATGACAGGTGACAAGTTTAAAGACTAAAACTGTAAAAATATTAGTTTTTGCTATAGTAGCTGCTATTGCTATCACCCTTTTTACTGCAGGGTGTGCAAAACAAAGTTCCCAGAAATTAACTAAAGTCCGCTTATGTGAGGTTGTGCATTCCATTTTCTATGCTCCTCAATACGTAGCAATAAATAAGGGATTTTTTAAAGATGAGGGCTTAGAAATTGAACTCTCAACTGGTCAAGGAGCGGATAAGGTAATGACTGCCCTTCTCTCCAATTCAGCGGATATTGGCTTAGCAGGCCCGGAAGCCACTGTTTATGTTTACAATCAAGGCCAAAAAGATTATGTTGTAAATTTTGCCCAACTTACTAAAAGAGATGGATCTTTCCTAGTTGGCAGAAAACAGGAGCCAAACTTTAAGTGGGAAAACTTAAAAGGAAAAACAGTTATTGGAGGCAGACCTGGTGGAGTACCAGAAATGGTTTTAGAATACATATTGAAGGAGCACGGCCTAACACCAGGTAAAGATGTGAATATAATTACTAATTTACAGTTTACAGCCACTGCCGGTGCCTTTAAAGGAGGTACGGGAGATTACGTAGCTCTCTTTGAACCTACAGCTAGTATGCTGGAAAAAGAAAAGGCCGGGTATGTAATTGCTTCCAACGGTTTAGCCGGCGGGGAAGTACCATTTACAGCATTTATGGCTAAGAAAAGTTACATTGAGAAAAATTCCGATGTTGTACAAAAATTTACCAATGCCATTTATAAAGCCCAAACTTGGGTCGATACTCACTCTGCCCAAGAAGTAGCTACAGCAATTCGTTCTTTCTTCCCGGAAACCGATTTGGATATTCTCATTAAAGTTGTTACACGTTATAAATATCAGGATACATGGGATAAAAACCCCATCTTAGAAAGTTCTTCCTTAGATCACTTGCAAAAGATAATTAAAACTGCTGGTGAACTAGACAAAACTATAGACTCCGATACTCTTATTACTCGTACTTTTGCTCAATCTGCCATGCAAAATAAATAAGCTCTTATGCCCTTATTTTTAAAGGCAGCAGCTATTTAAACTGCTGCCTTTAAATTACCATCATCTTAGTAAAAAGAAAGGAGGTTTTTAGGTGAAAATTAAAATTAATTTAGAAAATATTGGAATGAAATTTCAAACCTTAGAGGGAGAAACAGAAGCCTTAAAAAACATTTCTTTCTCTGTTCCAGCAGGAAAATTTGTCAGCATTGTTGGCCCCAGCGGGTGTGGTAAATCAACAATTCTGAACATCATCACAAATTTAATTACTCCAACATCCGGGATAGTAACAGTCAACGGCAAAGTTGGCTATATGCTGCAGAGAGACCATCTGTTTGAATGGAGAACAATTCTGAAAAATTGCCTAATTGGGCCGGAAATTCAAAGACAAAATTTAAAAGAAGCTCGTGACTATGTACAACATTTGCTAGCAACATATGGGTTAAAAGATTTTATGAACCACTACCCTAACCAATTATCTGGGGGAATGCGCCAACGAGCCGCCCTAATTAGAACTTTAGCCATTAGACCGGATATTCTTCTTTTAGATGAAGCTTTTTCCGCTTTGGATTACCAAACTCGCTTAACAGTAGTTGATGAAGTTTGGACTATCCTGAAAAAGGAACATAAGACTGCTTTAATTGTTACCCATGACCTAGCTGAAGCTATTTCTATGTCCGACCAAATTATTGTTCTAACTAAGCGGCCTGGGGAAATAAAAAGCATTCATGATATTGAATTCACTAAAATCGGAAACCGTCCTTTACAAAATAGGGAGGATGAACGCTTTCGCTTTTATTTTAATACTATCTGGAAGGAGCTGGATATCCATGTGGACCGAACCTAAGCTATCTCCAGAGCGCAAACAATTTTTAATTAAAAATAAACGCTATAAAGCCAGTATCCTTATAACGCAAATTACTTTACTCATCTTATTTTTTGCTTTCTGGGAAATTGCCGCTAACTTACGCTGGATCGACCCATTTATTACTAGCCAACCTTCCCGCATCATTAGTACATTAAAAACATTAAATGCGGGAGGGGCTTTATATTTGCACACTGGGACTACCATTTGGGAAACTTTTATCGGCTTTACCGTAGGAACCATTGGAGGTATTTTTATTGCCATTATCCTTTGGTGGTCTGATTTTTTAGCCAAGGTATCTGAACCTTACCTTGTGGTTTTAAATTCTTTGCCAAAAGTAGCTTTAGGGCCTATTCTCATTGTATGGATGGGAAACGGAATAGGAGCCATTGTTCTTATGGCACTCCTAATTTCAATCATCGTCACAATTATCAGCGTGCTCAACGGTTTTTTAGCTGTTGACAAGGATAAAATTAAACTGCTTAAAACTTTGGGAGCCAATAAGGTGCAAATTCTAACCCAAGTTGTTTTGCCGGCTAGCTTACCCAATATGATTTCTGCCTTAAAAGTAAATGTAGGGCTTTCCTGGGTTGGAGTTATTATGGGGGAATTCTTAGTTTCCAAAGCAGGTTTAGGTTACTTAATTGTCTACGGCAGCCAAGTATTTAAATTAGATATGGTTATGGCTAGTGTAATTATTTTGGCTATTGCTGCAGCAGCCATGTATTTAGCCGTTGCCTATTTGGAAAAAAAGATTATCAAGTGGAATTGAATAATAGTTAACCGGAGACTGGCTTTTAGCCAGTCTCTATTTCAGTTTGTTGACAAAGCTCGCACGCGGGTTGACCTTCGGCACCGCCGCCGACGGCTGAGCGAAACAAGTCCCGCTCCATAATACATGCGAGCTAAAACTATGGTAAAAAACAATATCAAAGATCTTTTTTCATAATTTGGCCCTTTTATGCAAAAACTAAGGTAGATTTTGCAGGAGGTGTTGATTTTGCCCAATAGTCAAGATGAAAAAGTTATCTTAAAAAAAATAGATCAACTAGTTGCAAATGCTAAGGAAGCTCAACAAGAATATTTAAAGCTTAACCAGAAGCAAATTGATGAGATAGTTAAAGCAATGGCTTTAGCAGGCCTAGATCATCATATGAAACTAGCCAAATTAGCAGTAGAGGAAACAAAAAGAGGAATTTATGAGGATAAAATAATAAAAAATATTTTTGCTACTGAGGAAGTTTACCATAGCATTAAATACGAAAAAACCGTGGGTGTGATTAATGAAAACCCGGAAGAAGACTTTCTCGAATTTGCCGAGCCTATTGGCATCGTTGCAGCAGTCATACCCGTTACTAATCCTACATCCACTACCATGTTTAAAGCTTTGATTTGTGCTAAAACTCGTAATCCAGTGATTTTTAGTTTCCACCCCGGTTCATTGAATTGCAGTATTGCAGCTGCTAAAATAATGTTGGATGCTGCTGTACAAGCAGGTGCCCCTAAAAATTGTATTAGCTGGATTGAGGAACCTTCCATTGAGGCAACCAAACAATTAATGGCTCACCCCGGTGTATCCATGATTCTGGCTACAGGAGGCTCCCAATTAGTGTGCACTGCTTATAGCCAGGGTAAACCCGCTTTAGGCGTAGGTCCTGGAAATGTTCCTTGTTATATCGAAAAAACAGCTAATCTTCGCCGGGCTATCACGGACTTAATCTTAAGCAAAACTTTTGACAACGGATTAATTTGCGCTTCTGAACAAGCAGTAATCATTGACCGGGAAATTGCCCAAGAAGCCATTTCCTATATGCAGCAAAGTGGCTGTTATTTTGTGAATGCTGAAGAGTTAGAGCTATTAAATAGACTTGTTGTCAGTGAAGATAAAAGAACGCTCAATACAGCCATTGTAGGACAAACAGCCTCATTTATTGCTGAACAGGCAGGGTTTCAAGTACCACCGGAAACAAAGGTATTGATTGCTGAATTGCAAGGAATCGGCCCTGAATTTCCCTTATCCC
Organism: Bacillota bacterium LX-D; assembly: GCA_031628995.1. Lineage (NCBI taxonomy): Bacteria > Bacillati > Bacillota > Bacillota bacterium LX-D. Next base: position 249,703 of record JAVLUO010000001.1, read on the forward strand.
GAGAAAAACTTTCTCCGATTTTAGCTATGTACATTGTCAACAACACTGACGAGGGCATTAAACGCTGCGAAGAAATGATTGAATTTGGCGGTTTAGGACATTCAGCTGTAATTCATTCAGAAGACCAGCAAGTAATCCAACGGTTTTCTAAAATAATCCAAGCGGGAAGAATCATTGTCAATTCTCCGAGTACCCATGGTGCCATTGGAGACATTTATAATACTAATATTCCTTCTTTAACTTTAGGCTGTGGTTCTATGGGCAGGAATTCCACTACAGCAAATGTTAGTGTTAAAAATTTAATCAATGTGAAAAGAGTTGCCAAACGCCGAGAAAAAATGCAGTGGTTTAGAATTCCAGAAAGAATCTTTTTTATGCCCGGCTCCATCCAATACCTGGAAAAAATGACCGGCATCAAAAAAGCTTTAATTGTCACCGATAAAGTTATGTTACAAATGGGTTACGTTGATAAAGTAACTTATCATTTGGAAAAACGCTTTAATCAAGTACAGATTGAAGTTTTTGAAGAAGTGCTGCCAGACCCTCCTATTGAGATAGTTTCCAAAGGAGTTAAATTTATGAAATCCTTTAATCCAGATACTCTTATTGCTCTGGGAGGCGGCTCAGTTATTGACACGGCAAAAGGTATGTGGCTCTTCTATGAATATCCTGAAATGGAATTTGAATTCCTAAAATTAAAATTTATGGACATCCGTAAGCGTACCTACAAATATCCCAAGCTTGGGAGAAAAGTTAAGCTTGTAACTATTCCCACTACTAGCGGCAGCGGCTCGGAAGTTACAGCTTTTACAGTTATTTCAGACAAAGGAAAGCAAATTAAATATCCCTTGGCCGATTATGAACTTACTCCTGATGTAGCCATTATTGACAGCGACTTTGTCATGTCCATGCCCCCTCAGTTAACTGCGGATACAGGTTTGGATGTTTTAACCCACGCCATAGAAGCATATGTTTCCGTTATGGCTTCTGACTTTACTGATGGAAACGCTTTAAAGGCCATAGAATTAGTCTTTAAATATCTACCCCGGGCATATAAAAATGGAGCACAAGACCAGGAAGCAAGATTAAAAATGCACAATGCTTCCACTATTGCCGGAATAGCCTTTACTAATGCTTTCTTAGGCATTAATCATAGTCTAGCCCATACTCTAGGAGGACAGTTTAACATACCTCACGGCAGGGCTAATGCTATTTTACTGCCCTATGTGATTCAATATAATGCTAGCCCCCCTAGTAAATTTGTTTCCTTCCCTAACTATGAATATTATGTAGCACCCAGAAAGTATCAAGAAATAGCTAAATATTTAGGTCTGCCGGCAGGTACTGAGCAAGAAGGTGTTCAGAGCCTCATCTTAGAAATCAGAAAGTTGCTGCAGCAGTTGGAGATACCTCTTACTTTAGCTGAAAATGGTATCCCTGAAGCTGAATTCATACAGGTTGTTGAGGACATGGCAGAAAAAGCCTTTGAAGACCAGTGTACCTCATCTAACCCCAGAATGCCTCTTATCTCTGAATTAGCGCAGATATACAAAAAGGCCTTCCAAGGGCAATAAAAAAATAGGCAGCCAAAGTAACCACCCGTTTTTATTTAGTTAAAACTATGGTAAAGTAATGATATCTGTGGGAGGTGGTTTACTTTATGCCAAATACCAATGCTGCCAGTGAGATTAACCGCTTGGTACAGAATGTACTCATATACATCTGTAATGGCCTCTGATTATACTATATTGCGCCTAATAAATTTCAACAAATTGCTAAATATTTGGATTTACCCGGCAGCACTACTAGCGAGAGTGTCAGCAGTTTAATTTTAGCAGTGCGGGAATTATTAATGGAGCTAATGGAGTGGGACTTGTTTCGCTCAGCCGTCAGCGGCGGTGCGGAAGGTCAACCCGCGTGCGAGCTTGTCCAGAGCGAAATAATACATGTGGGCCTTGTCTACAATCTAAGGCAATATTAAATGTATTGCCTTTCTTAGACCGATTAATTTTAGCGCAACGCTAAGGCTTGCAAGCAATTATTTACTTAAAGTAACAAACAATCTGGGAGGTAGTCTAATATGTACCCCTACATGGTAGATCCCCGCGGTGAAGGCTCTTACGATGAAGCATTTGACGCCAGCAGAGCAAGACTAGCAGCTTTAACAGTAGAGCAAATACAAGAAAAAACCCTTTGTCCTTTTTCCAAAACTACAAATACATTTTCTTTAGGAAGTTTTGGTCAGAAGCTGGAAATTCTCTATCCGGAAGGGAAAATTTATTTTGCGGGACATCCTGAATGTCAACCCCTATTATGGTGGGCTTTGATTGCTTTAAATTACCTTTCGGCAGCCAAGAAAGTTCCTTTAACATATAACTGGGTCTCCTATAAAGACCTTCCCGACGGACGGGTTTTCTTTCCTAACATTAAAAAGACTGTCTTAGAACCTTTAAGCTCTTTATATGGAGCCTGCGAAAAAACTATTTTCCTCACTGCTGTACAGCAACTTGGTTTTTCCATTGTAGATGGGAAAGCAGATTTAACACTGCATGGCTGGTTTGCACCGCGTATTCCAATTCTTGCCCAATTTTGGAATGAGGACGAAGAATTACCCTCCTCCTGCCAAATACTTTTTGATAGTTCTATAGCAGAACAAATGCATATTGAAGATAGCGCAGCCCTCTGCAACGCCATAGCAGACCTTATTATGGGGCAATATAAATATTGTCTAAGCAAGCTCTAAATATTTCTGTTTAATGCTTTTAAAATCTTCCCAAGCAGGCTGTTTTTTCCCTGGATCCCGTAAAAGAGCAGCAGGATGATAGGTAGCCATAAGATAATACCCCTTTCGTTCAATCCACTGACCTCTTTGACTGGTTATTTTGAAATCGGGACTAATGATTGCTTGAGCAGCTATTCTGCCTAAACAAACAAGTATTTTCGGTCTAACTAACAGCACCTGATTGCGGAGATAATTTAAACAGGCTTCCTTCTCTTCTTCCTTAGGATCCCGATTATAAGGAGGTCTGCATTTAACTACATTAGCAATGTAAACAAGTTCTCTGTTTAACTCTATAGCTGCCAACATTTTATCTAATAAAAGGCCTGCAGGGCCAACAAAAGGCAAACCCTGCAGGTCTTCCTGTTCTCCAGGTCCTTCTCCAATAAACATAATTTTCCCTTGCCGATTGCCCATGCCCAGAACCACATTAGTCCTTTTCGCATGAAGTTCACATTTCCGACATCCTGAACAAACTTTTTCTAATTCTTCCCAAGTTAACACTTTCTGTACCTCTTAACTTTCTTCTATAAAGCGCAAACTAATATCCAAAGCTTTCACGGAATGGGTTAAAGCACCTACGGAAATAATATCTACTCCTGTCTCAGCTACAGCTCGAAGATTAGCTAAACTTATGTTGCCCGAAGCCTCTAAGATAGCTTGGCCTTGAGTTAATTCTACAGCACGTTTCATAGTTGGAATATCCATGTTATCCAGCATAATAATATCTGCTTTAGCTGCTAAAGCCTCTTCTAACTGAGACAATGTTTCTACCTCTACTTCTACCTTCCCTGTATGGGGAATCCTTTCTTTAGCTCTTTGGACAGCAGTTGTAATGCCTCCACAAGCTTTTATGTGGTTATCCTTGATTAAGACCCCATCAGAAAGATTAAAACGATGGTTAAACCCTCCTCCGACTCTAACCGCATATTTCTCTAAATAGCGTAAGCCTGGTATAGTTTTCCTGGTATCAACTACTCTCGTTTGTAAACCTTCTAATAATCTTACATACTGTGCTGTCTGGGAAGCAATACCTGATAGACGCTGTAAAATATTTAAAGCCAGCCTTTCACCCTTTAAAATACTTCGAGCAGGGCCAGCAATTTTGGCAATTAAATCTCCCTTATCCACTGAGCTTCCTTCAGAAATTAAATTTTCCAACACAATATTAGGGTCTAAAATTTGAAAGACCCTGCCCATAACTTCTAAACCGGCAATAACCCCTGCCTCTTTAGCAATAAAGTTTCCCTTAACTTGGACACTATCATCAATAAGGTAATCTGTAGTCAGATCACCATTATGCAAATCTTCATTAAGCCATGCTTTTATTTTTTCATCGATTAAAAACCAATTCATCTTTAACTTCTCCCCGTTTAATCAAATAGTGGGCACCCACACTCTTCTTACGGTGTCTGGCCTGCTGGGCTATTAATTTAGCTGTGGCTAGAATATTTAAACATTCAAAGTACTCTTGCTGAAGAACTGCTTTACTTTGGAGCTTCTCTTCTATTTTAGACAATGCCAATAAGCATTTTTCCAGTCCTTGATCATTTCTTACTATTCCGGCATATTCCCGCATTAAAGTTTGAATATTAGTTAACTCGGTGGAAACTTGACTTGGTCCGGCAGCAAAATTAACTGCAGCAGGCAGCTCCTTAGCAAATTCAATCCTCTGCTGACTAATCTCTTCATTAATCTGTTGGGCTGCTCTGTTGGCAAAAACAACTGCTTCCAATAAAGAATTAGAGGCTAGCCTGTTTGCTCCATGGACACCGGTGCAGGCTGTTTCCCCACAGGCATATAAGCCTGGCAGATTTGTTTTGCCGTATAAATCTGTTTTGATCCCACCCATACAGTAATGTTGGGCAGGCGACACAGGAATCATTTCTGTAGTTATATCAAGCCCGTATTGTCGGCATTTAGCATAAATATTGGGGAATCTTTTAGGAATAAATTCAGCAGGTAAATGAGTTGCATCCAGGTAAACATGATCAGTTGCAGTTTTCTTCATTTCATAATAAATAGCACGAGCTACAACATCTCGGGGAGCCAACTCGCCTCTGGAATCATAATTTTGCATAAATCTTTCGCCTTGCAGGTTTTTTAAGATAGCCCCTTCTCCCCGCAATGCTTCGGAAATAAGAAATCTTCTCTTCTCTTTGCTATAAAAAACAGTAGGATGGAATTGAATAAATTCCATATTGACTACCTGGACACCAGCCCTATTCGCCATGCCGATGGCATCACCTGTAGCAGTATCTGCATTGGTTGTAACACCATAAACCATGCCGATACCTCCAGTTGCTAAGATAACTGCCTTGGCGTAGTATGCAGAAACCTGATTATCTTCTAAAACCAGTACTCCTACACAGCATCCATTTTGAACTATTAAGTCCACACCAAAACTGTTTTCCCGGACAGTAATATTTTTTCTTTGCCACACATCTTTGGCTAAGGCCCGCACGATGCCCCTGCCTGTGGCATCGCCGTCTATATGCAAAATTCTAGATTTGCTATGGCCCCCCTCCCGGGTTAGAGCAAGCTTCCCTTTATCCTGGTCAAAAACAACACCTAATTTATGTAAATTATGAATATTTTCCTCAGCCTCATTAACTAATACCTGGACTGCCTTTAAGTCGCATACTCCTGCCCCTACTTTGAGGGTATCATCTAAATGATATTCAGGCTTGTCATCGGCAGAAATTGCCGCAGCTATACCACCTTGGGCCAAGTAGGAATTAGATACCTCTATTTTATCCTTCGTTAGGATAGTTACATCTAGGGAGTCAGCTAGTGTTAGAGCTGCGTACAGGCCTGCAATTCCTCCCCCAACAATTAAGACATCACAATGCTTATTCATCTTACCACCTGGTTTTTTCTATTATACTCAAGAGTATTGAAACATTCTTTCTAAAGCTAGTAATGCTTTTTCCCTAATCTCCTTTTCAACCTCAATCTGATATTTCATTTCGTCTAAAGCAGCAAATACATCTTGGAGCCGGGTCTTTTTCATATTGGGACAAATTAATTTTGGGGACAACAAATAAATGTTTTTGTCCGGATTTTCTCTTTTTAAACGGTGATAAACACCTTGCTCTGTGCCGATAATTACATTATGTGCTGTGCTTTCTTTAGCTCGTCTAATAATTTGTGCTGTACTGCCTACAAAATCCGCTTGCTCCACAATTTCTGTTTTACATTCTGGATGGACTAAAAATTCCACATCTGCATGGATCTTTTTAATGGCCTCCAGTTCATCCAAATTAATGCGGTGGTGTGTTGGACAGTAGCCCTTCCAAAAGATAAATTTCTTCTCAGGCACCTTTTGGGAAATAAAGCAGCCTAAATTTTGATCTGGAACAAAGATAATTTCATCTTCTGGAATATTTTGTACCAATTTAACTGCGTTAGATGAAGTACAGCAGTAATCACTAACAGCCTTAACTTCTGCAGAAGAATTTACGTAGCAGACTACAGCAGCCTGAGGATGCTCAGCCTTTAGTTGTAAAACATCCTTCTCTTCCACCATATCCGCCATGGGACAACCCGCATCAATAGCAGGCAGCAGTACTGTTTTATCCGGGGAAAGAATTTTGGCTGTTTCGGCCATAAACTTAACGCCACAAAAAACAATTACCTCAGCATCTGTTGCTGCCGCCTTGCGGCTTAGCTCCAAAGAATCGCCTACAAAATCTGCAACATCCTGAACATCTTCTATTTGATATAGATGAGCTAAAATGACAGCTCTCTTCTTTTCCTTTAATTCTTTAATTTTTTGCATTAAATCTTTTACGTTTTCCATTTTAGCCCTTCTTTCTTACAGGTACTTTTTATTGCTAGCTAACCAACTTTATTGCCTGAAAGCTTAGTTTTATTATAGTTTACGATTTAGTTTTTGACAAAAAATAAAAAATAAGTCTTAGGTTTTAGTTAATTTTAATATATTTTGGGAACAACATAAAGAAAATAATGAAATTTTTGGTGTAATAAGTTACTTTTAAAACAGGTAAATTAATAATGATCTGGAATTAAACATATAATGAATAAACTAAAATCCAATTTAGGAGGAAAAAATGAACAAAAGTATCTTAGCATTAGCTATAGCCGGAACAATACTCTTTAGCCAATATCCTTCCTCGGCTAAGGGAGAAATTCAAGCACGTAGCGACATCGAAAATAAATATAAATGGAACACACAGGATATCTATCCTAGTTTAGATGCCTGGGAGAAGGACTTCAATCGTGTTCAAAAAGAATTAATACCAAACATTTCTAAATTCCAGGGTAAATTAAATCGACCAGAGACTATATTAGCTTGTTTTCAAGCAGATGAGGAATTATCAAAAACCTTGGAAAAAATAAATGCCTATGCCCATTTAACAGCAGATGAAAACCAGAAGGAGCAATTGGGCACAGAACTAACATCCAGAGTACAAGGGTTACTTGCCCGAGCTAGTGAAGCCTCAGCATTCATTCATCCTGAACTACTGGCCCAACCTGAAAACGAATTAAAAAGCTATATCAAAAATACAGCTTTTAAAGATTATCGGCATTTTTTAGAAATACTTCTGCGGCTTAAGCCCCACACTCTTTCTCAACAAGAAGAGGCATTGCTGGCAAGTATTTCAGAATTAACAGTTGCTCCAGAAAATATCTTTATTAAGGCGACTACTGCCGATTTAGAATTTCCTAAAATACAGACTAAAAATGGAGAAACCATTCAACTTTCAGAAGCTAAGTATTTGAGCTTAATGCAAAATAAAGACAGGGACTTGCGTAAAGCAGCCTACAAAGGTATAATGGGCAGCTATGCTGGTCAGCAAAATACTTTAGCTGCTACTCTAAGTACAAAAGTCAAGGCCCATGTTAACTTAGCACGGATACGAAAATACCCGTCGGCATTAAATGCCTCCCTAGAGTCCAGCAATGTTCCAAGTGATGTCTATAACAACCTAGTTAAAGCTACTAATGGGCATTTAAGCTCTTTACATAAATACATAGCCTTACGGAAAAAAATTATGCAGCTTGATAAACTACATATGTATGATTTAATGGTTCCTTTGGTCCGTGACGTAGACAAAAAAATCTCCTTTGCAGAAGGACAACAGCTAGTCCTGAAAGGGCTGGAACCATTGGGCAGTGAATACCAAAAGGTCTTAAAAGATTCATTTAACAACCGCTGGATTGACGTCTACCCAACTAAAAACAAAAAATCAGGAGCTTATTGTTTTGGAGTCTACGGTGTTCACCCATACTTATTGCTGAACTATAATGAAACAATTGAAGATGTGCTGACTTTAGCTCATGAACTAGGCCATGCTATGCATAACTACTATTCAACCAAAAATCAGTCCTATTTTAATTCTGGGCAGCCTATTTTTACGGCTGAAGTTGCTTCCACAACAAATGAGTTTTTGTTAAATAATTATTTAATCGAGCATGCTGCCACCGAACAGGAAAAATTATTTTACGTCAACCATCTGTTAGAAACAATTAGGAATACTTTTTTCACACAAGTAATGTATTCTGAATTTGAACAGCAAATCCATGAGCGTATCGAAAAAGGAGAGGCTCTTTCCGCCCAAACTCTTAATGATATGTGGAAAAGATTGCTGCAAAAATATTATGGTCCAGATATGGTTATTGATAACGAAGCAACGTCAGGCTGGGCTAGAATTCCTCATTTTTATTACAATTTTTATGTATTTAAATATGCAACTTCCATTGCGGCAGCAAATACTCTAGTTCAGGGAATCAGCTCTGGGGATAAAGCAGCTACAGAAAAATACTTAAACTTCTTAAAAGCCGGCGACTCAGACTACCCTGTAGAGATTTTAAAACAAGCTGGAGTCCATATGGAATCCCCTCAAGTAATTAATGATTTATTAACGAAATTCGATCAACTCGTTGCTGAAATGGAGAAGCTAGTGATAGAATAAAAGTAAAAATATAACAGTGGAGGTATTGATTATGTCTTTTCTAGATATTGCCAAAAAGCGGCAGTCTGTGCGCAGCTTTGAAAATAGGCCTGTGGAAAAAGAAAAGCTACTGCAGGTGCTGGAAGCCGCTCGGGTAGCGCCTTCGGCAGTAAACTACCAGCCGTGGCATTTTATAGTTCTCCAAGATGAAGAAATGAAGAAAAAGGTAGCCAATTCTTACGCCAAGGATTGGCTGCAAAAAGCGCCGATAATTATCGTGGCCTGCGGGGATCACTCTAAATCCTGGCACCGGGCTGACGGAAAGGATCACTTGGACATTGATTTAGCCATTGCTGTTGAACATATGGTTTTAGCCGCCGTCGATTTGGGCTTAGGTTCCTGCTGGGTCTGCGCCTTTGATGCTAAAAAATGCAGTAAAGTTTTAGATCTCCCTGCCGAGTTTGAACCTATTGCCTTACTCCCCCTAGGCTACCCGGCAGGAGAACCGGCAGACCCTAACCGCCACGCCAGCAGAAGAAAACCGCTGGATGATTTTATTCATTGGGATGGCTTGAACAAGTAGCTGTTTTTCTCATAAAAAAACCATGGCTGCCTTAAGTGGCCATGGTTTTTTATTACGTTTTTGCTTTTTACTGCTGTCCATAACCATGCAAATAAAAATTTCTCATGGCTGCAATATCTTCACTGCTTAACTCCACAACACCGCCTAAAAGACTAGCCATAATTGTAATTTGAGCCGCCTTCTCGACAATTTGGCATACTCGCAACGCTTCTCGCAAATCTCTCCCTACGCCTACTACGCCATGATTAGCCAACAAAACTGCATTTCTTCCTTCCATAGCTTGGACAGCTGCAGTTCCTAGTTCTGCCGTACCTGGTAATACATATTTACTGACTCTTACGTCTCCTCCTACTATTTGGACAAGATCTTCTACAGCTGCAGGAATAGGTTTTCTGGCTGCAGCTAAAGCGCTGGCATAGATGCTATGGGTATGAACAATTGCGTTTACATCTTTCCTCCCTTGGTAAATAGCAAGATGCAATGGCAGCTCACTAGAAGGGCGGCGATTTCCTCCCACAATTTTACCCTGAAAATCAACTAAGACAATATCGCTAGGCTGTAATTCATTGTAATCCATACCACTGGGAGTAAGTGCCATGACTTCTTCTTCAGTCACACGAGTACTGATATTTCCCCAGGTGCCCACTACAAGATTTGAGTTGAACATTGCTAAACCTGTAGCTACAACATCTTGGCATGCTTTTATGGTTTTATTCACAATAATTTCTCTCCTCTTATTGCCTTCCTTACTTATTCTTCCTACTTTGCCAGTAATTTAAAACTTTTATTTCAAAGCTAATAATTTAGGTTTATAAGGTGCATGTAAAATGCCCCTTTCCGTAATAATTCCCGTAATATTCTCATAAGGTGTAACATCAAAAGCTGGGTTATACACCTTAATCTGAGGAGGAGCAATCCTTTCATTGCCAATATGAGTAACTTCCTTTTCATCCCGCTCCTCAATAACAATTTCTTTCCCCGTTTCAATGGCAAAATCGACTGTAGTCAAGGGAGCAGCTATATAAAAGGGTACGTTAAAATGTTTAGCAATTTCCGAAAGCATATAAGTACCAATTTTATTGGCCGTATCTCCATTTAAAGCGATGCGGTCAGCACCAACTAAAATTAAATCAATTTTACCATCTCTAATTAAGGTTGGAGCAACTGTATCGGGAATTAAAGTGGCTGGAATTCCTTCTTGCACTAATTCCCAGGCAGTAAGCCTAGCACCCTGCAACCTTGGCCTTGTTTCGTCGGCATAGACATGAATATTTTTGCCTTGTCCATGGGCTTCCCTAATGATTCCCAGAGCAGTACCATAACCTACCGTCGCTAAAGCACCCGTATTACAATGGGTTAAAATATTTACCCCTTGTGGGATCAAAGTATTTCCTAATCTGGCTATTTGTTTGTTAGTTTCCACGTCTTCTAAAGCAATTTGATCTGCTTCAGTTTTTAATAATTGATAAATAGCCTCATTGTTTAAGTTCTGATTATTAAATAAAACATCATTCATTCTACGGACTGCCCAAACTAAGTTAACAGCCGTTGGCCTAGCTTCCGCAATTGTTTCACTAGCTTTCGCCATTTTAGTCAAAAACTCTGCTTTAGAAAGCACCATGAATTCCTGGGCTGCCAAAACAATACCATATGCCCCAGCTGAGCCAATAGCAGGTGCACCTCGTACAACCATTTCTTTGATAGCGTAAACCACCTCTTGGTAGCCACGGCACTTAACTAATTCACACCGTAGAGGTAGACAACGTTGATCTAGCAAATATAGAACATTATCTAAAAATTCAATGCTTTTAACTTCCACTTGTAAATTCACCTCAAATACTCTCAGTGTAGTTATCTTACTATTATAGTTATTATCATTATGATAACTATATACGATAACTATAATAGTATGAATCTGCAAGACAGTAAAGGTGCTGCCATATTATCATCATAAATTTTTAATTTTGAAAATTTCACTTGTATAGATTAGCAAAAGTAGCAGCATTTCCTCCGGGGAATAGGGAAAATGCAAAAATATTTCAAAAAATTTAAAGAACAACAAATCAAAGAAACCTAGGAAACGGGCTCAGAAGTAGGTAAGAGTAAAACGTATACCGTCATCGGCGGAATTTAAAGAAATGTAACATAAAACAATTAACTTAAAAAGATCTTGGAAGGAAAAATCTGGAAACAACTATACTAAAGAGTGGAAATGCTTCTGTTGTTTCAATCCTTGTTATGTTGGAATTTCCTCAGTAACACTAGTAATTTTAAAAAATGCAGTATACGCTGGCCGGTTTCAATCCTTGTTATGTTGGAATTTCCTCAGTAACGAAGTATAGAGAAAATGGGGGGTTTAAAAATTTTTAAGTTTCAATCCTTGTTATGTTGGAATTTCCTCAGTAACATGTAAAAGTAACTGATAATCCAAACGACCCTGCTTTGTTTCAATCCTTGTTATGTTGGAATTTCCTCAGTAACCAGTACAAAAACTTAGGCAGAGGGAAAAAGAAAGTTTCAATCCTTGTTATGTTGGAATTTCCTCAGTAACACAAGTGGCTTCGTACCTCACTCGCGTCCCATACGTGTTTCAATCCTTGTTATGTTGGAATTTCCTCAGTAACCAATTTTCCTAAGTTCCTCAGCCACTTTTTCTGTGAAGTTTCAATCCTTGTTATGTTGGAATTTCCTCAGTAACAGGAGGGTGAATAACGTGAGGGATTATCGGTTTAGAGGGTTTCAATCCTTGTTATGTTGGAATTTCCTCAGTAACGGCAATAGCATATAGTAAAGCTTTTGCTCTTTATAGGTTTCAATCCTTGTTATGTTGGAATTTCCTCAGTAACTTGGGTCACGAAATAAATTTACAACCTTCTTCCGCGAGTTTCAATCCTTGTTATGTTGGAATTTCCTCAGTAACAACGGGTATTTATTGTGATACGTGCAATGCTCTTCAGGTTTCAATCCTTGTTATGTTGGAATTTCCTCAGTAACTGCCTGTATCCGTTCGGAATACTTAAATGAGTTGTTGGTTTCAATCCTTGTTATGTTGGAATTTCCTCAGTAACGAGACAATGCACGAACGATTAAGATCTATCAGAAAGTTTCAATCCTTGTTATGTTGGAATTTCCTCAGTAACGGATTTAGGTTTAAAAGTACCTGCTGTAGCAGCAACGTTTCAATCCTTGTTATGTTGGAATTTCCTCAGTAACGACTTAAGGTTTAATATTATTTATGAGCTGATGTAGTTTCAATCCTTGTTATGTTGGAATTTCCTCAGTAACTGCGGGGCCTTCAACGCTTCCTCGCCTGCCTGCAGGTTTCAATCCTTGTTATGTTGGAATTTCCTCAGTAACCGTCAGTACAAAAACTTAGGCAGAGGGAAAAAGAAAGTTTCAATCCTTGTTATGTTGGAATTTCCTCAGTAACTTGAATACGGATTCATTGACAACGCTGCGGATAGGGCGTTTCAATCCTTGTTATGTTGGAATTTCCTCAGTAACAGTTGTTTAATTCGTTTCCTGGCGGCAAGTTGTTTATGTTTCAATCCTTGTTATGTTGGAATTTCCTCAGTAACTGTTTATGTTCATTCTGATATTCAACAGATTCTTGAAGAGTTTCAATCCTTGTTATGTTGGAATTTCCTCAGTAACCAGCAAACTATCAGCAAGAACCTATTGACATAAAGGGGTTTCAATCCTTGTTATGTTGGAATTTCCTCAGTAACAAGGCTGGACTTGGGCTGATGTTGAACCTTATGTTCAGTTTCAATCCTTGTTATGTTGGAATTTCCTCAGTAACCGCAAACAGCTGAAAAACCTTTAATTAAAAGGATCTGGAGGTTTTTTTCTTAAAATTAAATGGCTTAGAACAGACTATAAGAATAAATATTACACCCACTTTTTTTAACCCATTTACATACTTTTTGCATCCTCAAAACCCGCTAATTTCAAGGCTTTTGGAAGCTTCTAAACCTTCTACGCAAATATTTTTGTAGCAACAATCCACACATCTGGCCTTATATTTTGTTGCCTTTGGATAATAGTTTTCCTCTATAATTTTTCGCATATCCTTTAATGCAGCATCCAATATAAGCCAATCCCGCTGTGTGAATTTTATTTCAGCCAGATAATTCTTACTTCTAATATAACATAAATATCCTGTATAAACTGGTTTTTCATAATTTTCGCTGATTAGTGCTCCGTATATTAAGGCCTGAATTCGGTAAGTTGAATAAATTACTCCTTTATACTCGGCAAATTTGTAGTCAAGAGGTGCCATTGTACCATCTGCCAATTGTAATACTTCATCCACCTTACCTTTTAATCCTAATTTTTTACTGTGAAGAAAAATATCAATTTCCTTCTTTGTACAAGCTATCTTTTTACGAACATACTCTTTGTTTATCTGACTTTTGTATTGGTGGATATCCCTTCCTTTCATAACCTTAAACCGATTGTGCTCATTTTGAGGTATCTTGAGGCACCGCATATAATAAATAAATCTGGGGCAATATAAAAATTCTATTACTTCAGAGGGGTTTAGCAATTCCCTGTCGTTCACCTTGTACATCTCCTCTATAAAAATAGCCTTTTTATTCCATCACTTACGAGCCTTTTATCAAAAGCCTGCCCAAGCAGTTTAACTGCCTTAAAATCGCTTTTACACATTGGGAAGACATAAACTGAATCTTCATCGTGCTTAATTATATCATCAAAACGTAGGCATAATTCATCAATTTCATGAGGCTCCATGTTCCCTACAAAGACACTTTTTTGAACTGAATATAATCCATATCCCTTACAAATCTTAAAAACTCTGCTTCGAAGTTTATCCTGGCTAATATCATATATAACCCAAACCAGCATCTAACCCAAATCTCCAAGCAACGAATTAGCTATCCGATGGCAATCTAATTGGATAATATTTCGCCTTTGCACATTGCGTCCATTATACCTAACTTTCTTGTCAAAAAATTCCCCAAGAGCAGAAATAAAAGGTTCTTTACCCTCTTTATTAAGTACGTAACCCCCTTCTATTTGATCAAAATAGCTGGCCTTTACTTTTCGGTTGGCAATAAGCCCTACTACAACTTCATCCACCCAGGGACGGTATTGTTCAATAAGGTCGAATACCAAAGATTTTTTATTATATCCGTCTGTATGGATAAATCCAACAAAAGGATCCATCCCCGCAATGATACATGCTTTTTCAACTATGCTGTATAGTATCCCGTAGCCATAATTAAGCAAACAGTTGAACTCATCCCTCGCTGGATCCCTGCTCCTGCCGTTAAACCTATAACGTTCAGGAAGAATGGCACTTAAGGTTTCAAAATATAGCCGTCCTGCATTACCTTCGATACCCATTACACTGCTCCTTATATCTTCTATATTACCATTTAAACCAACAAGTTTTTCTTTGCTTTCAGATAGAGATTTACAGGCTTCCATCAGTAAGTCTTTTACCTTTCTTCTTGTGTTCATCCATTTCTTAAGCAAAATTTCCTGCCTGTTGATTTTCTCTACAACCCAACCGCAGGCAAGGGAGGCACCTTTTTTGTCTTCTGCAAACTCCAACTGCCGCCTTCTAATTTTGGATGTACTCCCAAACTTGCAGTGCCAAATACGTCCAAAGGGCTTGCCGCTCCGGTCTAAAAAAACTATGTCAACGTTATTATCCAAAGCAAATTTAATGGCATCTGTTGTTAAAGTGGCACCTGTGGTAATTACGATATTATTGACCTTTTTTACTGCTATTTCTTGAACAATATCATCAACCTTTACCTGAAAACAATTATCCTTCTTTTTCAAATATCCGCCATAGCTGTTTATGTATAGCTCCATACGCCAACCCTCCGCCAATAATTGGTAATATTATTTTTGCCAAATTGGCCAGAGTTGAAACACCTCTCTTAATGATTGCAACATAAACAGCGGCAGATAGTGCCAAAGCCACGGGATACTGATTTTCCTATACCCAGGTAATCTGGGATTGCAAAGTTAACAAAGAAGCTTCCTAAAAAGGCAATCATTCTTTGCTCTTTGAAATTAGTCTCTATAGATTTAATTTTACCAATATCAACGACAATTTTAGACTCAACCCTGTATCCGAGCCCCTTTGAAAGTGACAATAGATTGCCTGTTAAAACGGCTCTTAGTATTTCCCTTTGTTCTACACCTGAACTAACTTGATATTGCCCGTAATTCCTTTGATTTAAGGCCATCCAAGGCGTTATAAAGGCATACTCTACCACATCATCCAGAATGCCAAAGGGCTCATTTGCAATAGTTAAGGCTTTTTCATAGATTGGAATTTGACTTCCATCGAGAATTAACTCATTCAGCTCATCTTCCATCTCTTCAAGTTTTTCAGCCCCCTGGTTAATTCCAATGATATACGGAGTTCCTTCGATAACCTTATATTGAATAAGCGGATAACGGTAAAGCCAGCCCGTTTTTCCATGATTATGGAATTCGTCATGTTCCGGAAATAGTCGGGCCACAAACCCTCTTAGCTTGTGGCCGGCTCTGGTAGATAACCGAATTTCGGGAAATGAAAGGCGGAAAATTTTTAGCTGCTTGTAACTGCTCATGTAAAATTACCCCTTTCTAATGAAACCAGTTTCCAAATGATAAAAATCATTCAACTGTTCTTTGGAAATTAAATAAAAATCTTCCACCTGGGAAAGACCTGCAGTATCTTTTTCAGTAACATTTATTACATATTCCATAAATTCTTTTTTAAACTCGCTGAAAGCCTCTTTTTGTTGCCATGCTTCTTTTTCATTAATCATAGCAAGATATTTTTGCCAGAGTTTTTCAGCCTCAGCATCAAGCTGAATAAATACTGGAGTCTTGGGCAAATCCTCAATGAGCTGGAAACTGCGGGATACAGTATCATGTTCCAACCTCCCAGCCAAGTCAATCAGTTTTTTGTCTTCTTCCGACCGTTTTATCTTTAACTTTTCGAAATACTTATTGTTCAAGAGCCAGTAATCTTGTTCCGGCACTTCGCTAGCCCCATTAAGACATTCCTGTGTTGCCAAGAGTAGAATGGGGTCATAGATCATAAATGCAAAGTCCTTACCTTTATCATTTAAAAGCCGGAAAATATAGACTTGTTCAGCTTCACTACGATTCCAATGCCGGTTACACCTACCTGCGACTTGATTAATAGCATCTAAAGGTCCAAAATCTCTTATAACCAAACCTACGTCTAGATCTACACCAGCCTCAATCAATTGAGTTGTGACAATCAATTTAGGTTTTTGCTTCTTATTTTTCTTATCCTTTAGCTGCTTAAGCCGTTCCGTTCTTTCTTTGGGAACTACATAACTTGAAAGGTAGAAATAATCCCTTTGATATTCCTTATCCTTTAAATAATCATAAACCTGAGCTGCACTTTGAATGGTATTTAAAACTATTAAGATGTCTTTATTATTATTTTGTTCAATTAAACATTCTAAATGGTGATAAAAATCCTGTAGTAAAAGTGGCTTAGTATGATAAAGTTTTAATTTAGTTCGGTTAACTTTTTGAAAGTAAGCTTGGGGCTTAGTGATTAAGTTCTTAATCTCGCTCTGATCAAAAATCAATGGTAGTGTAGCTGTGACTAAAATAATGTGGCATTGCAATTCCTGCGCCAGGGTTTTTAGCACTTTTCGAATAAAACACCAGTACTTAACCGGAATAGCTTGGACTTCATCAAGAATAATTACTGCATTTTTCAGTCTGTGTAGCTTTATGAGTTGGCGATTTCCGTTTCCAGCCAAGGTATGAAATAGTTGCACAAAGGTTGTAACAATAAGTTCTGATTCCCAGGCTTGTATTAAAAACCGGCTTTCATCAGGATTCCATTCTTGCTCAGCATCCTTATAGTCTTTTGCAGCTAAATAGTGATGTTTAATTAATTCACTACTGGTAGGAAGCCTCTTACTATAGTTTTCAATTACCTCTTCAAAAACTTGATAATTTTGATCAATTACACTGGTAAATGGCAGGCAGTAAATTATAGGACCTGATTTGTTCAGCAATTCTTTAATCCTATAGGCAACAGCCAGCGAAGTAAGGGTTTTTCCCGTCCCCGTTGGCATGTTTAAACTCAACAGTGGGTTATCCAGAAATTTTTCAACATTTCTGAGTGCTTCTTGGTATAACTCCTCACGCATTATATCCAATGTAGAATCCCCATTAAATTTCTTTTTATAATGTTCTATCATTGGTATCTTGCTACCGTCACCCTGCGCCAAGCTTGGTTTCCGGCCTTGCAAGATAACTGAACCTTTATCGCTAGCCACTAATGCTGAAAAGAAAAGTTTATGTAAATAATACAGTGGCATCCCGGAATAATCCAAAAGCTTGTCCCAGCTCTTCCAGACAGTTTTACGTAGTTTTAACAATACTTCTTTATTCCACTGATATTCAACCGGAATTTCGCTTTCAGCTATAATTGCTAAAACTTCCGCTATATCCAAAGAACCAAGCTGCTTTTCAAGAACATCTTCATCCGCATCGGTTTCTAAAATATTTTCAGCATTGCCTATAGCACCATGATGCTTCCGTACTACTAGGTAAGCCAATACACCAACTAACTTTACCAGCTCTGGGTCGCATTTATTTTGAGTACCATATTGCTGCACCAAATCCCAGGTGATCATGGCCGATAGTTCACTATGATTAGTAACTGCGGTTTTAAAACTAGGATCTTCTAACCTTTTTTGGAAGTATGTAGTTGCCTTTCCTAGATCGTGCCCAAGGCCAATAAGATAAGAAACGTTTTTTAAAAAGCCAGCAGGGATTCCCAACGACGGTAAGACATCCAACATTTTTTCACGGCAACTATTAGCTGTTTGCAAAGCATGGTCAACTAATAGTTCATCAGGCCTAGCTTTAAGTCTAAAGGAATATGATGTTTTCACCGTTGCCCACCTGCCAGTACTTATTAGGTGTACACTTAATTGCCTTACCTTTTCTTTCGAAAAGTACTTTGGCAAATTCGTTAACAACCCGTTGATTTCCCCGTTCAAAATCGTTAGGCATAGTTTCTTTGAAATATTCTCCCCGTTGATCTGGGTCATCCTGGTCAAAATTTATGGGGAATTTATCGTGCAATGGAAGCACTGAATGGATAGGTACTTCTACACCCCCGTTAACTTCCCGAATAGCTAATTCACCTATGTATTCTATATGGGCTAAATACTCACTTAAACCCAGATAAGGTGTATAAAAGCTTTGACCTCGTTCCAAAAACCCTTGCAAATTTTGATACATTTCCTGATCAGTGTGGTAAAAGTAAATGCGGTAATGTGGTTTCTTAACCAATTCTTGTTTTACTTGAGTACGCTCCCTAATTTGCGCAAACATTTTTGCAGTTTTGGTATTTATAAAATTTAAGCCAATTCGAAACTTCCTAATAGGATTAATTATACGGACAGCGATACTGGCTCTATCTTTAGTAAAATAATCATAGTATTGGGTTTTATCTAAACCGATGACAGCAGCAATTAACCCTGCTGTGGTAGTCCGGGGAGGTATTGAGTAACTTAGCGGGGAGGATGTGGTATAGATCTTTCGAAAATGTGCCCAATCCCCCCTTACCTCAAAGACGAGGCATTTCTCCATGCTGCCACCCCCCTAGAATTGCATGACGTCCAATTTTATTCCCAAGTCACTTATAACCTTAGCCAATTCTATAGCTTGACCTTCCTTCTGAATCTGTAAACCTTCATCAACTTGCAATTTAATACCGGCAATGCGTTGTCTGTTCTTCTCCAGCTTATTCACTAAACCTGAGAAATCTAAGACAAAATCATCCATTCCCCGTATTTCTCTTTCATCGGACTTGGAAGTGATTAATTTAATTCCGCTTAGTAAATCGCCTATGTGGTAAGAATGTTCTGCATAGTCAACCTTCAACAATAATCTAGGCATTTGCCCGATCTTAGAGCGGGAAATCAAGTTTTTTGTCCCATTCCAAATTGCTTCCATGAGCAAATCCACATCTTGCTCTGCCAGATTGGTATGTTGGGCAGCATTTTCATTAATGATGCCGTAAAAACCAATTAATGAGTAGGGAACAATATATTCCTCCCGGAAGGTTTTTTGCTTGCTGGATTCACCTGAGGCAAACGCACCCGTACCTTTAATGTAGGTCACTTCCACCTTATGCAAGGATCTTCCCATATTAAATTGCACCGGTCCTGTAAAAGTTACCGAATTATTATTTAGCGGAATCGTAGCACCGAATAAACGCACATCAATGCATTTGTCCAAAACATTTTTCGCAACTTCCTGAGCATCTTTACCGAAGTCTGCAGACCGTTCTTTGCCTGATTGAATAGTTCCGTTCTCTTTAAATATCTCCCGGACAAAAATTTCTTGGCCTTTAAAATCATATAAATAGTCCCTTATTGTCCGTTTCAATCTAACATCAGTAACCAAGTTAATACCTGTTTCTTCATCCATCCGTGGCTTGTTCCCATCTAATGGATCACCATTAGGATTAGCGTCCTTAATATCGTACAGAAAAACTATTTCCGAGCGTTGCAATAAGTTACTCATCTTCTTTACCCTCCTTAGCAAAGTTAAATAAATTCTTTCCATTCATCCCTACAGCAACAAAAAAGCCAACTTCTTGCATAGTTAAGCGCCAGT
Source organism: Bacillota bacterium LX-D (assembly GCA_031628995.1). NCBI lineage: Bacteria > Bacillati > Bacillota > Bacillota bacterium LX-D. The sequence goes on from JAVLUO010000001.1 coordinate 269,639, forward strand.
CTTTACCGGCTGCCTGAATATACTTGGTCAGCAATTCAAATTCCATGCTACATGGGTAAAACTCTTTTTCATAGGCCTCAACATAATCAAGAAATTTTGCCTGCAGTTTTCTATACAAATCACGGATGTCCTTTTCTTTTAAAGCCAGGCCTTTCATTTGAATTTTAAAAGGCATTCTACCTAATGCTTTACGTTGAAAATTAATCAAGTGTTGCGAAAGGTATCCTACCATAAAACACGCCTTGGCACCAGGATGGTCATAAAGGCCGTTTTGATTGGCAAAAAAAGCGTCAAACATCGCCTCTACTGAAGGGAAGTCCTTAAGGTTATATTTTGAAGATTCATTCACTGGTTTTTCACCTCCATTTTTTAATAAATCGGGTAATAAACCCAGCCGACCTAAATAGGTAATGAGTTGGAAGTACCGCCAGGCAATAAAGTTGTCATAAAATTTTTTCTCCTCATTATCCGGGCGTTTAAACTGTTCGGAAATTTTCTCCATTAACCTGGTAAGTAAAAAATGTGCATTTATAGGCTTGTCCGCAATCAGCGAGTAAATGCTTTCTAAAAAGTAGCGGTTATGCGTTTTGTACGGAAATAGCTCATTAAAAATACCAAGATGGAGCCTGAAGGACTGTTCACCTTTTCCTACTGGGAAATTTTTAAACTGGTTCATTGAATTGACCTCTTTTAGCTTGCTGTAAATGTAATTAAGCCGGGAAGGTAGGACATCTTCAATGTTCAAAAGAATATTGAACACAGCGCCGCTTTGCTTTTCTTCAAAGAACATGAAGTTATATGTTACCTGTTGTCCAATAGAGCCCAAACTATCAATAATGTTTTCCTCTGCAAAGCGAATGCTTTCAACTTCAGACTGTTTTTTCTTGACAGTTCCACTATCTTCTTGCTTAGGAGTAAGTCTGGCTTCCAAACTTTTAAGCACCAGCTGCAAGTCCTCTATCCACAGTGTTTTTGGTATAATCATTAACTGCCTGTTGTAAAAAGACTTCGTCAAATGGCGTTCAACGTATTTTTTGCCAAGTTCCAGTTGTGTTCCACAATTGAAACATACAGGGTAATTTTTCCACGCATCCTGTTGGCGAAATCCTCCGGCTACGTATCCTGGCTTATCCAAAGTATAAAATTGGAAGGTACTGGCAAATCCGTATACTTCTTTTTTTTCGAGACATACGGCACATATTTTATTCTCTGATGCTGCAACCTTGCCATATTTTTCAGAAAAAAGCTTTTCACAATCGGCCTTGAATTTATCACGAAAGATATTCCAGTCGCCAACCCATTTTTCTTCGCCATCTTCAGCGATCATTAGAGAAATTATAACTTTAGTTCCTTCTTTACCTAATTGTTTTTGTTTTTCCTGGATGTCAGCAATAATTTGTTTTTCCTCCGCTTCTAAAACCAGCTTAACCTTTTCCAGTTCTCCCTTTTCTTCATCATGCTTTTTTCCTGCAAATGAAAGAGCATCATTAACAGCTCTGATGATTTTATTTGGCACTGTTTTTGAAGCTTCAGTTAATTTTGCCGTAGGGGTTACATCTGCTCCACGGGCACCAGTGCCTGATCTGTACAAATACCGACCGATAGCCTCAGAACGGTAACCTCGATCCTCTATACCATTGTATCGGTAAGAGTCACCCTTTTTGCTTAATTTAATAAACAAAACTTTGCCATACTTACCCCCGTCACTGGGGTCCGCAGTAAAGATATCAAGAATTGTACCTTGATTTGCTCGTAAATGCGCTAATTCAATTTCCCCAATATTTTTAATTGCTTCAATCATGGAATCACCTCCTTTTAATTTTATAATGATTTATTTATCAATTATTTTAGAATATGTTTCCATTTCTGTCAATAATGTAATTAAAGTAAATTTATATTTAACTTGAGTATTTGTTATGTTACTATTTTTGTAAACTCTATATTAAAAAGGATTGAAATATTTTCTAATGCTTTGATGTAAAACTTTTGGTTCCAACAAAACAAGGTTTGTAAAATCAATTAGTAAAATGACCTGGCTTAAGCCCGGGTCATCTCTCTACCCACGGTTAATACACTATTACAATTCTACAAATAAATTATTTATCAGCTACATTGCATTGGGGGGATTTCTCCCTCCTTCTCACCTCAGAACCGTACCTGTTGGTTTCCCAGCATACGGCTCAGGCATACTTTTTGTAAATGGCATAATAAAAAGATGAAAAGGTACAAAAAGGGCAATAAAAAATGCTCACTTTTTTACCTTCACAAGCATAAAGAAGTGACACAAAAACTGGAACAATTAAATAACAGTACGTTTTTAGTAGTTAAGAAAAAAAGATACCCTGCAAACCCTATAAAATCAAGGGTTGCAGGGTTTTTATTTACTATTCCCACTCTGTGATTATGTCTTTTTCAATATTTTCACCTATTGATTTTACTGCATTTCAAGCCATTATTTTTTCTATTTTCAATGAAAAAATATTGGCTTCAAAAATTTTGCGTATCATTTTCGTATCACTTTTTCACTCATTTATTATATTTTCTGTGGTGTCAGATATATCATTTTATAATCTTTGTTAAATCCATTCTTGAATTTATAATTCGGTGAATCTCGATTGTATCTTCTAACACAATATAAAATATTAAGTATTTATCAACTACCATCTTTCTGTATCTAAAGCCTATTACATCTACTGGATATTCCTCATACATAAATGGGAATTCTTTTAAAGCATTAATTTTTTCTATAATTCTATCATATTGTTTTAAAGCTGTGCTTGGGTAGAATTGGGATAAATAATCAATCATATCACCCAAATCCACCTTTGCGGCAGGAAGCATTTTAATCTTATATTTTTTCAATGAGTTTCCCCCTCATTTCTTTTGAAACCTCATCAAAATCATATCTTACATCTGTTGATTTTGCTTCCAACGCAGCTTCTTTTAATTTTTCATAAATCAAAATGTCCATCTTAAGTCTTTCATAAGCTTCCATACTCATTACAACCATATCACCATAGCCATTCTTGGTCAAGAATACAGGTTCGGCGGTTTCATGAACAACCCTCGAAATATCAGCAAAATTATTTCTTAAATCTGAAACTGGTCTGATATGCGGCATAATATTCACCCCTTAATTAGTTTAGCATAATTTTATCATAATTACGCTAAACTAACAACAAGTTTTTGAAAATTAACTTTCAATATCCTTTACATTAAATGGGTCAGTTAAATCCTTGCCTTCAAACTTTTCCAAGAATTCCAATAATGCATTTCTTCTTACCTTCATGCTTCCAAGTTTTATAGCTGGTAGTAAACCTGCCTTAATTAAACTGTAAATGTAAGCTGAATTACATTTAACCAGTTCAGCAACTTCACTTACAGTATAAAGAATATCCTGTGATTCAGCATTATAAATGACAGTAACATTTTGAATATTACCTAAAAGGTTATGCCTTTTCAAATCATTAATAATTGATTCAGCAATTTGCTTTTCATCAATTTCTATTTTCATTGGCTTTAGATTCCTTTCTATTTTCCCTTATCATACCTTCAGAATCGCCCTAAATTCGCTTTAAAATGTTAAGGTAATAATTTTATCTCCTTTTATATTAAAATGCCTTAAAAACGATTTTAGAAGGTTTTAGCAATTTCTCAATGTTCCATCTTTTATTTTCTCAATAATAATTGTTTCTCCAATAGCTTCTAATTCATTAAAAGCTAATTCAACATCATTTTCAAAGCCTTCAGCTATTAAATCCGAATTTCCTAAATGCTTTTCCAATATATCACGAACAACTTGTTCATTATTTCTATCTTTTAACCAGTCTTTTGGAATATAGAACATTATACACCATCCCTTAATACACTATATCATCAACATCATAAGTTGGAATTTTACCAATATCACCTTCAGTTTTAATTTCTATTGGTGAATCATCAAAGAATGTATTTTCAAGAACACTATAAGCTGCTAACAAACTATTTTCAGGCGGGTAATATGTTCCACCAATTGCAGGGCATTTTTTCAGCTTTGTAATAAAATCATTTTGTGCTTCTTGGTTAAATTCTCCATCAATTTCAATAGTCAATAAACCATCTTTCAGGAAACATTCAACCTGTCTTTCAACCCCCAGGTATTTACCTTTAGCAATTATTTTGGGCATGGGTTCACCCCACTTTCTTCATAATCACATTCAACTTTGATTAAATGTTCACCATAAACAGTATAATATTCTTTATCAAGTTCAATTAATTCATCCTTGATATTTGGGGGACAATTATTTTTAATATCCAAGCCTTCTTTTCCCGCTATCAGGTATTCATCATATTTTGATAAATCAATCACCTTTGTTCCCCCTTGCATATATTCTTCAAATTCCTTTTTCAGTTCTTCAGGTGCATCATCTGTCAAATGCCAGTTGTCACATTCCATAATAAAATAAGGGGAATCTATAAAGCTTGGTCTTGGTTGTGACATATTATTTCACCGTTCCTTTGAAAATTAACTTTCAAAAAATATTATAACATATTATTTCAAATATTTGGATATAAAATACCCTTGAAGCACATAAAGCAATTCAAAGGTATGTTGATAAAGATGAAAAGGAGTATACACAAATGATTATACCTTAAATAAAAGGATGTAGTTATTACCGACATCCTTTTATATTCCAAATTCAAAAATCAGGAGTTCCCATTTTAGGATTGTGGTATCATTCACATAAACAAAAAAAAGCCCAAGGAACAGCCTTTATTTTGGCTATCCCTTTGGTTTACATAACAGTTTATTATATTCTATCCAATACAATAAATTTCTGCCCGCCTTGAACCCTTACAAGTATTACTTTTTCACCAACCTTCAAGCCTTGCTTAATCCTGAATGTCTTTGTTCCTTTATAGCCATGATTATGACTTGAAAAGGAACTGTCACCGCTTCCACCGCTGGTATATTCTGTTTCATGGTCAACAACCATTTCAACATCATAATCCTTTACATTATTTGTTAATATTAAGAATGATTCATCCAGTGTTAATTTTTGTTCTATATTTATTTTCAATGGGGATATACTTATTACAGTCCCAAACATTATTGAACAAGGGTCTTTACTTTTTATAGTTTCATATGCAATTTGTGCAATTGTGTTGTGCAATTTTGACATAGTCATTACTCATGCACCCCCGCAGCCGCAACTTGCATAGTTTCATATAACTGTTCTTCAAGGTATGTCATTATTCCATCAAGGTCAGTGTCTTTACTTACATTGTTGGTTATACCACCAAGGTTTACAGTAATTTCAGCAGTTGTAAAACGGTTTATTACTTCCTGTTCTGCCAGGTCACGCATATATTCAAGGGTTTCTTCACTCATTTCCATTGAATCAGCCATCTTTGATGTATTTTGCGCAGTATCAGCTAAATTCTTCATTGCTTCAGCATTACTGAACATAGATGAAAAGTCATTTTCTTGTGCTGCTTTGGCTGCATTTGCCGCTTGTGCTGCACTTATTTCAGCTTGTCTTTTAGCGGCTGCATCCCATGCATCTGACTTCATCCTTTCAAGTGCTGCATCCCTTGCAGCCATACCAGCTTCAAGTTGATTCCTATAATTCTGAAGGTCAGCTTCCCTTGCTCTTTTGGCTGCATCATTTTCCATCTGTGCAGTTGTTCCAAAGGTTACTTCCTGGATTGCACTAATGGATACCCCTGGAATCTTATTCAGCAGGTTAATGAAATTATTGATGATTCCAATTGCACCATTGACCATATTTTGAAGGATGGTCAACACACCCGCTTTCATATCACCAATAAAATTCTGAATACCAACACTTGCAGTCATGATTCCAAGCTTCAGCTTATCCCATAAATCAAGCACCCAATAAACACCTGTGAAGAATCCGATTTTAACCCAATCCCATGCTGTCAGGATTCCATTCATACAAATTTTCCAGGCTATTTCAAGCCCTCCAACTGACTGAACCCATTTGTAAATCATTCCGATTAAAACACCAACAGCCAAAGCAATCCACATAATGGGATTAGAAAGCATTGTAGTTATTAAAGCCCTATTTGCAGCAACAGAAAGCCAGGTTGCAGCGGTTTGAATTCCTGTAATTGCAGCGTAAGCACCAACAGCAGCAGTCAAACCCCAAAATATTGGTGCAAGGGTTGACCAGTTGTCATATATCCATTGCGCCCCTCTGCCAATACCCTGAAGCACTGGTTCAAAAGTCTGAAGTAAGGTATTTCCAACAACTGTTCCAATCTGTCCAATAGTCATTGGCATTTCAGCAAACTTTGCATTTGTTTCATCAGCAGAAGCAAACATTGCATTTTTGATAACATCAGCAGTAATTAAGCCTTCAGCAGACATATCTTTTAATTCACCAACTGTTTTTCCCATGTATTCAGCAATCGCTTGGGCAAGAAGTGGTGCATTTTCCATAATGCTTTTGAATTCATCACCTTGTAATTTACCCGCAGCCATTGCCTGTGTTAGTTGGTACATTGCTGCTGCCTGGTCTTGAATACCGGCACCACCAATTTTGAATTGTTTGTTCATTTGTTCAGCGAAAGCAACTATTTCAGCATTGTTTGAAAAAGCATCTTTAGCCAAAACTCCAAGCCTGGAAACAGCGGCAGCAGTATCCATATATGAAGTTCTAGAAGCATTTGCTGATTTTAAAATCATGTCTTGAAGTTGTTTAGTGGTATACAAGCCATCATTCATTAGGTCAAGCCTTGCATTTGTAGAAGTCATTGAATCTGTAAGTTCAATAATTTTTTTAGCACCAAAGGCAGCGCCAACAGTTGCAGCTATACCCTTCAATTTACCCAATAAACCATCAGCAGCCCCTTGACCATTCCGCACATCATTATTAAATTGCTGTTGTGCCTGGTTTGCTTCTCTTATTTGCTGTTCAATCTCATTGAAAGCCAGTTCTGCCCTGTTTAATTCTGTCCTTGCTGCTTGAATACTTGCAGTATCAACCGCATTATGAGAAGCACTTTGAAGTGCTTCAAAGCTTGATATTGTCATATTCAAAGCATTGGTTATACTTCTTAATCCTGGTGTCATACCATCATAAACCTGAATAGCTGTTCTTATTGTTGCCATTTATAATTCACCCCTTTCCTTTTTCCTTCTTTCAGCTTCAACCTGAAGCATTAAAGCATATACTATTTGCCAATCCGTTTTATTTTTCAAAGCTTGTGCTGCTTTGATTTCCTTGTTTAATTGCTTGTCCTTTTTCTTCATCAGCTTTGGCAGCCATTCTTTAAAAATCTTATATCCTGGATAATCCTTATTTAAAATTAGCAATCCATCATTGGTTACCCGCCCAAATTCTTCATAAGCTGGTATTTCTGAATCAGGCTTATAATCAATTTCACTTATGAAGGGAAGGAAGCTGAACTTTACCGCCCACAAATATTTGTCGATTATTTCAATGTTTTTGTTCATCCTGTTTTCACCCCTTTTTAACAGCATTGTTTGAGAATTTTATATAGTAAATCATCAACGATTTCCATTCTTTCAAGAACCGTATCAGGTGAAGCAAATTTATTTATTTTATCCCTGTCATGTTCCAGTGAACTTAACACTTTCCACTGATATTTTTTCATCAATGCTTTACCTTCTTCACTTTCTCTTATTTTTTTTATTGCACCGAATTTAATTTGCTGAACATACTGATATGATACATTGAACTTTTTACCTATTTGTTCAATTGATTGTGGTTTCCCCTCTAATCCATAATGTAAAATAAGAACTTCCCTGCCAGTAATACCATTTTTCAGCTTGAAGGTTAAATAATTGACATCCATAAAACTAAAATCTTCACCATTGAATTCTGTTTCTTTACCAAATACTGAATCAAGCACTTCATATAGGTCTTGCCTTAATATGTCATTATCAATTTCTTCATCAACTTCTAAAAAAGGCTGTTCTGAATTTTCATCTGCAAGTAATTCTTCAAGGTTTCTATCATCATCTTCTGACAGAACCTCATTGACACTATGCATTATTATTTGGTCACTTGTTATATCACTTTTTTTAACCCTGGAAATATTTCTGTTTATGAAATTAAGCATTATACCTTTAATTACTTCACCAGCATATGAAATAAACTTAACAGGTTCTTCAGTATCAAACCTATATTTTTCAAGTGATTTTATAAAAGCAATCCAACCTTCTTGTTCTAAGTCATCAAAATCAAGCAATGCTTTACTTGCAACACCACAATATTTGTTGGCAAAATACTTGACCAGCCCTTTATTTTTCTGTATCAGTTCATCTAAAGCAGAATAATTACCTTCCTGATATTCTTTTACAAGTTCTTCATTAGTCAAGTAATTCACCCCCTTCAGCAACTATCTAAACATAGCCATGATGCTAAGTTCAGGATATAGAATCATTGATAACTTCAGTAAAGCTTTCTTCTTATTCCTTCTAACTGTTGCAACATCAATATTTAAAGCATTTGCTATTGCATTTCTTGTCTTATCTTCAATATAGGAATTGTAAAAAATAGTGAAGCACCTTTCACCAACCATTTCATAAAGCTTTTTAAAAGCTTCATTCATGCCCTTTACAAATATTGCTGCTTCACGTTTCTTATTAGCTGGTACTGAAGCATCATTCAGCATAATTAAGCTTTGCTTGAACCCTATAATATCGCTGATAGTGGATGAAATAACTTGTTCCTCATATTCATTAAGTAAATGTGCTTTTCTTAAATCATTTAAAAGGGTTTCTGCTGCCTGTTTTACTATTTGCTTGACTTCAAATAAATCCAGTGTTTCCACCAATAACAACCACCCCCTGAAAACAAATAGCTGCACCAATGCTGAAGGGGAGTCCACCACCAGTGCAGCTTTAACATAGGCATTATTCTTCTTTAGGTGTAGGATTTATAGCATTGGAATGTCCATCCTGCATTACTGTTCCAACATGTTCAACTTTTCTTAAATGGTCATATCCATCATCAGTTGGGTTAAGTCCATCAGGTGTTGGTGTGCCAATCCTGATTCCAACCTGGAAGCCATTTACCGTTTTATTAACAGCATCATCCTGATATTTCATATCACTTTACACCGCCTTTCAAATTAAGCTTCAACCGTATCTGCCAGCTTTTCTATGTTGTTAACACTATCCATAAACATGGCAAGTTTAACACCGCTATTTAAGCTGGTATCTTTTGAATTGAATAAATTATCAACTGTCTTTTCTGCAATCTCAAAGCTATTCACCAACATCATTAGATTATTGGTTTTCCCAAAGGTTTTATCAAAGCGGTTAAACATATCAGGCTGAACCATGTTTCCAACAACTGACTGAAATAACTTCATGGTTTCAAAGTCATTTTGGAAAGGCTTCAGGATATTATAAGCCTGGTCATCATTCAACTTGTTGCCAGCTAATTCAAGAAACTTTAAAGCATTAGCAACCTGAAGCTGATAATCAGCAGGCTTTGCATCAGGTTCACCAATAATGGTTGCTTTTTCTTCTGCAATAATCTGTTTCAGCTTTTCATTAAAAACTTTATCATTTGCAATAGCTTCATTCTGAAGAACCCTGACAGCTTCTGCTTTATAAGTATCCGAATAAACAGTATCCTTTTCCCATTCTTTGATTTTTGCTGTTATGTTTTTAATGATTGTTTGGTAAGTATCGACCAGTGTTTTAACTTTGTTTCCAATTTCTGTTTTCATTATTTTTTTCCACCTTTCTTTTTTTATAGTTTTGGTTTAAAGAACCGTTTGTCTTTGTACCGTTCAACCAATTCTTCAATTGATAACTTCTTGTAATTTTCAAAGAAATCTGCAAGTGTAGAATCATGTTCCGCTAATAGATTTTTTACAGCATCAAAGCTTTCCTGATATTTATTTTTTAACCAGTTATTGTACTTTTCTTGTTCTTCAACATTGTTATATCTGTAATCATATTCACCAATACCTTTAATCCAATGTTCAAAGTCAGGTTCAGAAATCCCAAATTCCTTATCAAACAATTCAATGTAAGCTTTCATATATTCTTCTTCATTGTGATTCAAAGCTAAATCAATGAATTTTTTTACTGTTTCTTTTCCCTTATACAAAATAATATCTGTTGGAAGATACATATCTGTTTGAAGAATCATATAGTCTTTAAGTACAGGTACCTTATTTTTTGAATCTGAAAAGTGAAGAACGGTATTCAATTCAGTGATATTTTCCAACTTAAAACTTTTCATTTTCTTTTTATCTTTTTTATATAAAACTTTTACTTCCCAAGTACCATCTTCTTCTAAAAAACATTTAACATAACCTGGGTTATTAGTTTCTGATTGATATTTTTTTAATGCTTCCAGTTCAGCAAGCACCTTTGTCATATTGACTGCTTTAAATCCCTTCATTTTGAATCAAACCTTTCTTCAATTCTTCAATTTCCTGCTGAACCAATTCGGTTGTTCTTAACTGTAATCCAAGTTCAAGAACCGTTCTTGCAGCAGATACCCTCGAAGAATCTGTTGCGGCAGTATCATTCATGATAGTTCTTAAAACTTCCAATGATTCAAGTGCATAGCTTTGTGCCTTCTGCATGGCATCATTGAAAATGCTATCTTTAACTGCTTTTAAAACATCCTGGAATGCTTCATTTTTCCTTAACCTATAAAGTGTTGCTTCTGAAATCCCTGACTTTTCAGCAGCTTCCTTCATAGTTGGGGAAGTTAGAAGATTTAAAGCAACCGTTTCTTTATTCAACTTTGCCATGTTTACCACCACCTTTTTTCTAAAATTCGTTCATTCCAAGTCATTTTCTGTCAATTATGCGAGTTGCAATTTCTTTGCCCAATATCGCTGGTTATATTCCTTCACCTTTTCAGGATGTTCAGCCCGCCATTGCCTTTGATAAGCATTGATTGATTCCTTGTTTTCTGCTCTATATCGTTTTAAATAGTCCTTGCGTTTATTAGCTTTTGCATCCATGAATTTCACCCCCTAAAGACAATTTGCCCTAAGATAATTTTACCAAAATGTGATATCATTTTCACTATTAGAACACTATATTTAGTATATATGTACAAAATTAGACACTATATATAGTGTCTTTAAGGGTTTTCTATGATTTTATAAATTGTTGATTTTTTCAATTGATATTTTTTCATCAGGTCAAGAACATTCATTCCTCTATAAAAATCTTCAATGATTCGTTTGTTTCGCTGCTGTTTATTATAGTGTTCTGCATTATTAGGCAGCCTGAAAATTGCACCAGGCATTTTTTCAATAACTTCAAAGAACAATTTTCTACCAATAATTTCTTCCAAAGTTTCAAGATTTGTAACATTTGTATTTGGCATTATTCACACCATCCTTCCAATATTGAAAATATTGGCTTCACATGATAAGATTAAGTTGCGAATTTAATATGTACCATGTGAAGCCATTGTGTAATTCTTAGGGATATTATGCAGTGGCTTCAGTCTTTACAGCATTAGTAATAGCTTCTAAAGCTGCAATCATTCCTGCTCTAAATCCAGCTTCAAAACCTGCTTCTTGGTTAAGTGCTTCCAATTCAGCAGTTTTCATATAAATTTCATCAAAGACTTCATTAGGTAACCAGTCATGTAACTGCTTGTCCACTTCAGAATTAAGTTTCATAATTATTGGTAGTTCAGCATCTTCAAACCAGTTTGCATAAGCTTCTTTCCAATTTAATTTTTTTAACATTTTGACCATCCTTTCGTTTTTTTTTTATTTGGAAGGGACATTTCATCCCATGCCTTTACCTATTTAGAAAAAATTCAACTTCATCCTTCAGCTTGATGGTTTCCCAACCCAGGTACTTCCTTAAAACGTTCATAGCATCAATTAAGGCTTTGACTTCATCATAATAAGGGTTGTCGGAAAATTTTTTATAATTGCCTGTCCTATGTTCTTCCAAGAAGCAATCCAACAAAGCTTCATAATGTGGTCTAATTGCATTAAGTGCATGATTCATAAAATCACACCCCTTCATCATCCAAAATAATTGCCTTTCTTTTAATTAAGAAATGTTCACCATCAAAATACTGGTGTCTTTCACAGTCAATATCCAAGCAGCATCCAGTTTGGATTTTTCCAAGATTATGTGAAAGATGAATTTCACCACAGTCTGGGCAAACATATGAGTAAAACCAATTAAGAAATGCAATAGGCTTTACAATATGAATCTGTTTCTGCTGGTCAAAAGTTGTTCTTTCATCACTGTAGCCATTTTCTGAAATTAGAATGTCACCTGATTTAATGTAAACTTCCCCACCATTTTTCATTGCTTGTTGAAGCAGCTTTTCTAAATCCCTTTTCAATTTCTCTAAATCTCTTTTCATGTTCTCAACCATCCTTTCTTTAAAATGTTCCATCAATGTTCTACTTATGTTCCATCACTTTTTTTATTTGAAATCTCTGAAAGCCTTGATAGCAAAGGGTTTTAGGCATTTTTATTAATATACTATATATATAATAAATTCTTTTATATATAAAATATTTAGTTACAACTAACTCAATTTTTTATATAAAGATTTTTAAAATTGACGGAACATAATGGAACACATTTAAAAAATATTGTATTTATAAGGTTTTTAATGTGTTCCGTTTTATGTTCTAACCAGTTCCTTTATCATCATCAGCAGGAACAAACACATAATAAGATTCTTTTTTTCTATGTCTTAAATTGCTTTTAGGTGTCCGTACTTTTTTAGTTTTAAATCCAGTGATTTTCTTAACTTCAGCAGTAAACTTTTGTTGTTGAAATTCATATTCATAATTGTTTATCGAACACCAAGTTTTAAATTGCAAAAATATATGTTCTGTAGATTCATTTAGTAATTCTTCATGTTCAACTTCTTCTAAGTATGCTAAAACAGGATTATTTAATTTTTGATAATCATTTCCAGCTTTTTCAATAGCTTTTGATGAAGTAAATTCACCATTGTTTTTCAATACTCTTTTCAAGCCATTTATTGCAAGCTTCAAAAGATACTCCAAATTTTCTGAACTCAAAATCTTGCTTTTAAAATGAACATCTTTTTCAAATTTGTTATTCAGTGGAATCAGAATTAACCTTCTATTCAGTCCATGGCTTGTGTCATGAATCACAGGGGTTGTATTTGAACTAAATATCATTTTTGCATAACTTTTCATTTCAAACGGATTCTGACCTTTTCTTTCAACATTGACTTTATTTCCTGAAGCTAATTTCTTTATGAAGCTGCTATTCTTAATATCATTAGAACTAATATCATCACCTATGTTTGCAAGCTTCCCAAACAATTCAGCAGTTTTGAATGTCTTGTCCAAGTCTTTTAATTCCACAGAACAAATATTTTCTTCACCAAGCATAGCAATTATTAAATCAAGCAATGTAGATTTTCCATTTGAACCTTCACCAACTAAGATAAAAAATGCATCAAAATCACTTGACCTATATAGGGTTGTTCCAATCATTTCTTCAATTACTGCCCTTATGGTAATATCACCACAAGCTAAATCATCAAGAAATTTATCTATTAAACTTGATTCTGCTGCTGGATTGTATGCTGTAGGAATTTTATTTTTTGAAATATATCCTGGTGTAAATTCTTCAAGTTCATCCGTATCTATGTTATATAGTCCGTTTTTTACTGGTATTTTGTTGATATTGCTTAATTTTACATCTTCACAAACCGCTTCAAGGTATGACAATGTTTCATTCCTATGGTTTTTGGTAATTGTTGGTATATGCTTAATCATAGCTGCAAATATCAGTTTAATTTTGTCAACATAAATGCCTTCAGAATAAATGTGAAGATTATTATTGATTGAAACAATATGTTCTTCTCGCATCAAATAATCACCAAATACATTATGCATGAATTTATTCTTTTGATAGAAAACTGGTTTCTGAAAAGCATCATCCCTTAATATAGTTTCAAGTTCTGAATCTGACAGAGGTTCTTTTAGGATATACTTATTTATTATTCTGATGGTTTCCCTGCATTCTTCAACAGTGAAGCCCTCACCCTGAAGCGGAAGTTCATAATTAAATAAGGCTTGGTTTCTACCATCCCCAGCTTCCATGTCAAGAAATTCAGCTTTATATTTTATTGGGAACAGCCATCTTGGAAGCATATCCAGTTCTTCAGGGGTTCTTAAAACATCCCTAAATTGACCGTCTGTTTTAATAACAGAATATGAACTCTTTAATCCAAGTTTTATATCAACAGTTAAGCCAATTGCTGTTTGGGTTTTAGTTTTATTTGTTTTTATGCCACTATTTTTAAAATAGAAGTGCTTACCCCTGCCAGTTTTTATAACCACACAATTAAGATTTAAGTCATTAACAATTCTGAATAAAATTTCACTTTGTTCCGAATCGTCTATGTCAACCAATACAATGTCATTTTTTAAAACACCAGCAAATTCAGGATAATCTTTTACCTGTTCAAAGGTTGCTTTATTGGTTCTATCCTTGAATTTTTCAGTGCATTTTTTGTTTTTGGTAATTACATAATCCTGGAAAAGTTCTTCATATATATTCAAGCATTATCACCTGCCTTTCCGAAGTTGATTTCCATATTATAAAGCCACTTTCTCATAAAAATAGCGGGAACTTACCTTACCAGCCACAGTAATTTTTCCTTGCTGTTTCAGTTCCTCATTTAATTGCTTTACAATACGGTAGCCAGTTGTTAAAGAAACACCAAGCATTTCTGCAACTTCAGAAGCAGTTATAAATTTAGGTTCTTGCTTAATAACTTGATTATTTGCCATAGTTAACATCATCCTTTCTTTATTCTTCATTGAAAAACAATTCCTGAACTGTGCAATTTAATGTTCTTGCTATCTTTTCCATCAAAGCTTTACTTGGGTTTTTAGATTTTCCAGTTTCAAGCTGTGATAAATACTTATTGGTAATACCTACCATTTTAGCAAGTTCAACTTGCGTTAAGTTTTGTTTAATTCTTGCAATTTTTAAATTATGGCTCACTTTTTTCACCTCCATAAAATATACCATTCGTAATGGAATTTTTTCTTATACTCCCATTATAATGGTATGTGTATAAGCTGTCAATATTGTAATGGTATTTTTCTAAAAAATATCTTTACTTTTTTCACTGACAATGGTATTATCATGATGAGGTGATAAAATGTTATTAAAAGAAAATCTAAAACGGATTAGAAAAGCAAAGAAAATTAGCCAGCAAGAATTGGCAGAATTAAGCGGATTAAGTTTTAGCATGGTTAGTAAACTTGAAAGTGGTGAACAATCGAATCCAACATTGGAAACTATTGAAAAGATTTCTTTTGCTTTAGGTGTAAAACCATCAGATTTAATTGGGATGGGAAGATATTTTGATATTAAATATAATCCCGATGGTAAGCTTGCAAAAGAAAATGAAAAATGGGACTGTTTTATAAAGTATTTGGAATCTATTGGCTATACTGTTGAAATTGAACCTGAAGTTCTTGAATGGCATTATGAAGATGTTGTTGAAGAAGGGAAGGTTGTTGGAAAAGCACAAATTGCAGATAAAGAAACATATACAGCAACAATTACGAAAGAAAAAACATCAATAATCTTTACTGAAGCAGAATTTGAAGAATTTAGAAATACAATTGAAAAATCAGTGGAATTTGAAATTTATAAAGCCAACCAAAATAAATAAAAAATCGCCTGGTGCTGCTAACACCAAACGATTTTTCGTTGATACTCTATAAACCCAAAGGGTTTGATATAGTACCTATATAGGCAATTGTATTATATCAAATTCCTTTGGATATATAAAGGGTCTATTTTTTATACCCTTTTTCAAAGAAAGGAATGATATAATGCCTGTTTACAAAGATGAAAAACGTGGTACTTGGTACTGCAAATTCAATTACAAGGATTGGACTGGTGCGAATAAACAAAAAATGCAACGTGGTTTTAAAACCCAAAAGGAAGCCAAGGCTTTTGAAAGGGAATTTCTAAATAAAGCCCATGCTTCTTGTGACATGACATTTGGCAGCTTGGTTGAACTGTATATGGAAGATTGTCAAAGCAGATTGAAGCCAACTACATTGGAAAATAAAAAGTATGTGATTGATTTAAAGGTATTGCCATTCTTTAAGGATATGCCGATTAACACCATTACCCCAACAACCGTTAGAAAATGGCAAAACGAATTGATTTCCCATGAAAATAATTATAGTCAAACATATCTGAAAACAGTAAATAACCAGCTTTCAGCAATATTTAATTTTGCAATGAAATATTACAAGCTTCCTTCAAATCCTGCCAGGATATGTGGAAGTATGGGGAAGAAAAATGCTGATTCAATGAAGTTTTGGACTGTGGAAGAATTCAATAAATTTATTGCTGCTGTGGAAGATAAGCCAGTTTCAAAGGTTGCGTTTGAACTGTTGTTTTGGACTGGTATGCGGTCAGGTGAATTATTGGCACTGACATTAAATGATTTCGATTTTGAAGCCTTAACAGTTAGCATAAATAAAAACTATGCAAGGATGGGTGACCAGGATTTAATACTTGAACCTAAAACACCCAAAAGCAAAAGGGTTGTTACAATACCACCTTTCTTGGCTGAAATGGTTCAGGAATATGCATCAAAACTTTATGATTATGAACCTGATGAAAGGTTGTTTCAGGTAACAAAGTCTTACCTTCATCATGAAATGAAAAGGGGTTGTAAGACTTCAAAAGTAAAGAAGATTAGAATTCATGACTTGCGACATTCCCACGCTTCATTGTTGATTGAAATGGTTTTTTCACCGCTGCTTATTTCGGAAAGGCTTGGACATGAAAATATTGAAACTACCTTACAAACTTATTCCCATCTTTATCCGAATAAACATAGCGAAGTGGCTAATAAGCTTCAGGAATTGAATGATAAAAACCAGCCTGAAAATGATGAAAATATAAAGTAGTACGATATTAGTACGGTAAGCAAAATATTAAACCCCTAAACCCTTATAAATAAAGGATTTAGGGGTATTTTATTTACTATTCCCACTCTATAGTAGCTGGCGGCTTGGAGGTAATGTCGTAAGCTACACGGTTGACTTTTGGTACTTCGTTGACTATTCTGGAAGACATTTTTTCCAGTAAGTCATAAGGTAATCTTGCCCAGTCTGCGGTCATGGCATCGTGGCTAGTTACAGCCCGGATGATTGCTGTATAAGCGTAAGTTCTTTCGTCGCCCATGACTCCTACGCTGCGTATATCAGGTAGGACGGCAAAGTACTGCCATACTTCCCTGCTTAAACCTGCATTTTGAATTTCTTCAGTTACAATTGCATCTACTTCTTTTAGAATAGCTAATTTTTCCGAAGTTACTTCACCTAAAATTCTAATGCCTAAGCCTGGTCCAGGGAAAGGCTGCCGCCAAACAATTTCCTGAGGTAAGCCTAGTTCTTCCCCTACTGCCCGCACTTCATCTTTAAAGAGGGAACGCAAAGGCTCGATTAGCTCAAACTGCATATCTTCCGGCAAACCACCTACATTATGGTGACTTTTAATTTTAGCTGCTGTTTCTGTTCCACTTTCGATAACATCGGAATAAAGAGTGCCTTGCACTAAGAAATCTATTTTCCCCAGTTTTCTAGCCTCTTCTTCAAAGACCCTGATGAATTCAGTGCCAATAATTTTCCGCTTTTGTTCCGGATCTTCTACACCCGTTAATTTACTTAAAAAACGCTCTTCAGCGTCGACATAATCAAAATTTAAACCAAAACGGCCTTGGAATGTTTCCCGGACTTGCTCCGCTTCACCTTTACGGAGTAAGCCATGGTTAACAAAAACGCAAGTTAATTGATTGCCAATTGCTTTGTGTACTAAAAGAGCTGCTACTGCAGAATCTACACCGCCGCTTAATGCACAAAGAACTTTACGTTGACCTACTATAGCTTGAATTTTTGCCACTTCAGCTTCGATAAATGAAAACATATTCCAACTGCCAGTGCATTTACAAACATGATACAAAAAGTTTTTTAACATTTCTTGACCGAAAGGAGTATGCTTTACTTCGGGGTGAAACTGTACTCCATATAATTTTTGCTGATCATTGCCCATAGCTGTTACCGGTGTATTCTCTGTTCGCGCAGATATTTTAAAGCCTGGAGGGGGGGTTTTGATATAATCACCGTGGCTCATCCAGCATTGCTGTTCTTTGGGCAAAGCTGCCATAATATCATCTTCCAGAACTACTTCCATTTGGGTTTTGCCATATTCCCTATTATCGGCATTTTCTACAACTCCACCTAAATCGTGGGCCATAAGCTGCATTCCATAGCAAATCCCTAAAATAGGAATGCCACAGTTATAAATTTTGGGATCTATTTTTGGAGCTTCAGGTCCATAAACGCTAGATGGCCCGCCGGAAAAAATAATACCCTTGGGGTTTTTCGCCAGCAGCTCTTCCAATGGTGTAAAATAAGGTAACATTTCACAGTAAACCTTGGCTTCCCGAACTCTGCGGGCAATTAGTTGATTATATTGCCCGCCAAAATCTAAAACAATAACTAATTCTTCTTTCGCCATTATTATAAATCCCCCCTGATTTACTTTTCGTATATTTCCGGTTTTAAAACACATACCTCAGGGAGATTACGGTACTTTTCAGCATAATCTAAGCCATAACCTACCACAAAAGCATCAGGAATAATAAAACCATTATAGTCAACTTTTAATTCTACTTTACGGCGTTCCGGTTTATCCAGCAATGTGCAGATTTTAAGGCTGGCTGGCTTCCTAGAGTCCAGATTCTCCATTAAATATTTTAAGGTTAATCCAGAGTCTATAATATCCTCAACAATTAAGACGTGTTTACCTTTTAAATTTGTTTCTAAGTCCTTTAAAATCATTACTGCCCCAGATGTCTTTGTATCATCGCCATAACTAGATACAGCCATAAAATCAATTGCTAAAGGAATATCTATAGCTTTGATTAAATCGGCCATAAAACAAACTGCGCCTTTTAGGATACAAACTACTAGCAATTCTTTGCCTTGGTAATCAGCAGCAATTTGCTTGCCTAATTCTTGTACTTTTGCCGCAATTTCATCTTTGGTAAGTAAAACTCCTTTTACATCATTCATTAAAGATTCGGACACTATAATACCCCCAAGCTAGCTTTTATCTAAATTATTTTTTGTTTAGAAAAAATATTTATACCCATAAAAAAACAGCGAAGCTATATCTTCGTGACATACTTCGCTAATTTTTACGCTAATTCCTGCTTATTTAATTTTTTTTACGAATGTTTAATTATCAAAACAATTTATCGTTCGGGTAATGAATAAATTATTACTTTTCCTGCGGTGGATGCAGTTTGATTTTCGCATTATAATCTTTTAGTTCTACTAGCATTGATAATGTATCAGTTGGCTTAGCTTTACTATTGGCTGTTACTTCCGCTTTGACTATTCTCCTGCTGCCTTGTTCGACCCAGATTTTATATTTAAAATTATGCCAGAACTTGGCTAAAAACTGATTATATACAGTAGGTGTACATTCAAATACATAATATTTTTTAAATTTCTCCTTAGTTTTCCCTAAATAATTAAGCTTAATTAACTCTGAAAAATTAAAACTAGAAATAGGGTTAATTTCGGCCAAAAAAGACTCTGTTTCAAAAACAGGATTATCGGGAACTACAATCCATTTTTCCTGAAGGCCATTTTTTAAATAAGTAACATTATTAATTTGAAAAACTTCTACGTCTTGGTTTTGCATTTTTCCTTTAATATGAAAGTCTTTACTATTTGCTTTTTCACCTTGAACATCACTTAACTGAACTTGGCGGCCATCTACCTGCAGTTGCAGTTTAACATGAAAACGATAACTATCCGTCTGCAGCGTTTTCTTTAGAGTTTCTTCTATTAACTGGTTAGGGTCTATCTTTAGAAAATTGTTGTAGTAATAATAGCCTCCCCATGTCACAAAAGCTAGTGCCAGCATCAGTAAAATTACCAGCCAAATAATTTTCCAACGTGTCACCCGCACCCACTCCTTTTATTACCTCTCCTGCACTATGTTTACGAGTAATGGGTGCAATTTATTACTATTGTTTACATGAATTATATTGTTCAAGAACTTTTGTTACAGACTGCAAGTTCTCAATAGGTATGTCCTGGCTCAAAATTCCTGCAGCGCTGCTAAAAATAAATCCTCCTCCAGAAGCGGCTGCATTTAATATGTTTTTAGCTGCCTCCTGGACTTCGCTAACACTTCCCATTGCAAGTAAACCTAAATCTAGGTTTCCCATTAAACAGAGCTTATGGCCAAATTCCTTTTTAATAGCTCCAATTTCCATACCTGCTCCTGGTTCTAAAGAATGGAGACCATGAAAGCCTATTTCCACAAGATCACCTAAAATTTGATTTAAGTTTCCATCGCTATGCAAAAAAACCGGTATACCTTTTTGACGAAGTTCATTTACAACTTCAAAGTAAACAGGGAAAAATATCTTTCTTAGTGCTTCAGGAGAAATTAGAGTACCTCCATTAAAAGCAATATCATCGCCGATTAAAATACCGTCTGCCCCTGCTGCCAAAGACAATTGCACCTGTTCATATAAATACCGGGCTCTTTCAGCAGCCATTTTTTGAATGATTTTAGTGTTATTAACTGTAGCCATTAAAAATTGATTAAAATCAAGTAAGGAGGAAACACCTTCAAAAACTCCATCTACTAAGGCGAAAAGAAAAAAGTCTGTCTTTTCCCGCCATTTTGTGATTTTGGTATAGTCACAATCTTTAGCATTTGGAAATAGGTAATCTTCAGCTAAAGCAAGATCTTTAATGGGAGGTTCATTAAAAACTTTAAGCTCCTTTAGTTTTGTGTACTTACGTCCCCACATATCTTTATAAAGAGGTTCTTTACCTGAGAAATCTTCAGTTGCTGGCGGCTCCTTGGGGGAAATAGCTCGCAAGTCGAATTTTAAAGCATTTAAAGCTTGTACTTCTGCTTTAAAATCCCCTATATCCTCTATATCTGAAACTAATTTTTTAACCAAACCTTGTTCCAACCAAAACTCCCCTCTGGGAACCCGGTCAGGTTCTTGGTGGGCTATGGCCATCAATACTCTTTCAATATGATTCATATATTTATCACCTTTCAGCTATTCAATAAAGTTACTCCTTCCATAAGATTAATATACTATGCTTGTGACATCAAGATACAAAAAAACAAAAAACCCAGGCAAGGACTATTAATCCATTACCTGGGTTTTACCCGTTACATTCATGTACTATAAAGCTTTATTTTACAGAAGGAGTAATTCTTCTCCCGATTTCACCTAATTCCTTTGCGAACTCGGAAACAGGTCTTCCTTGTGAAATACCTTTGGCAATTTTATCTAGTCTAGTAACAGAGTCAGCATCAGCAGTAACTGCAACGTTGTCAACCCTCTTATCTGCCCTTTTCAACCTTTCCTGAACCATGTCCTTTATTTCATTAGTTCTGCTTTGTTCCGCATTAGCAGCCAGATCAATTCCACAGTAAACTGTATCCTGGAAGATTACAACGGTAGCTGATTTTACACCCTCAACTTTAGTTGCTTCTTTAGCTAAGTCTTTAGCAATTCTATTTGCTTCCGCTGGATCTGTGGGTAAAACTGTGTTTGGTTTATTATTATCTTGAGCTTGTGGATATACCCTATTTTGAGTATCATTAGGTTGAGGAGCAGGTTTTTGAGCAGGAGATCCGCAACCAGCCAGTAGTACAGTTAAAACAAAGGTAAAAATAAGCATGATTGCGCTGATTCTGCGCAGCTTAGTCATATTTTCACCTCCTTTTTGTCAAATCACAAACCTAATTGGCCTTATAATTCACTAGGTTTGCCTTATCACTAGGATTTACTGTTCAGGAATGTTTATACCCAGTAAAAATTGACAATAGGGAGGAAATTGTGCTTAATGTAAAATATTAAGATTTTTTAAATGCTTGTAAACATTACCGGCGATTGCTCCAGTTAAAAGTCCGACAGG
Organism: Bacillota bacterium LX-D; assembly: GCA_031628995.1. Lineage (NCBI taxonomy): Bacteria > Bacillati > Bacillota > Bacillota bacterium LX-D. Next base: position 291,623 of record JAVLUO010000001.1, read on the forward strand.
TACTCCGATCAGTAATAAAAAGGGAAGATAAAAGAAAATACCAGGAGTCTCTGTAGCAAAGAAAGCAATTGCTAATTGAGCAATATTATGTACAACAGCCCCAGCAACACTTATTCCCAATATGCTAAACGATTTAATATTGTAGTATAGCAAACCCATTACTAATGCACTTAGGAGTGCACCAGCTAAACTCATTGTAAAGTTAAGTGTCAAGAATGTTCCCGTTAAAAATGAAGCAAATAAAACACGTAATAAGGAAACAGCTAAACCTTCTTTAAAGCCAAATTGCAATAAAGTTACTAAGGTTACCACATTTGCTAAGCCTAACTTTGTTCCAGGCAGAGGTAAGGGGTTTGGTATAAGTAATTCTAAAGCATGTAAGGCCGTGGCAAGTGTAACTAACATTGCTAATAGAGTTAATTTTTTAGTTTTGTTCAATTTAATCACTCTCACCTGGTAACATCATCTAAATCGCTTCTTTTACCTATTATTTCTACAGATACTTGGTTAGGTACACAAACAGCTGCTTCTCCGTGGTGCTGAATCCAGCCCCTGCGGACACAGATCTTATCACGGCATGGAGAATCAATAAATCTAATTTCTTCATCTTCAATTTTTAGAACAGATGTACCAATTAACCCCTGTACTTTTATTTCCTGTCCATTTTGTATCTCATTTAGCCTAATTTCTTGCTGAGGCTGCCCTTTAGCCTTAATAACGACAATTTCCCCCTGAGAACGAGTTTTTAACCAACCGAAAGAAAAAACAAGGGTTAACAGTGCTAGAAATAAAGTTCCATAAATAATAAACTTATCTGCCTTGGTCATAGCTATACTTTTTCCCCGCCTGTACTGTTACCTTATTTTTTAAACCAGATGAAATACGAATCTTTTTATCAGCTCCCACATAAAATGCTTCCACCCCATCTAATTTTTCTACAAATTTAAGACCCTCTTCAGGTCCTAAGACAAATAATGTTGTCGATAAAACATCGGCTAAAGCAGAACTTTTGGCAATAACAGTTACACTCCAAGTACCCCTGGCCGGTTTACCAGTCTTTGGGGAAAGTATATGATGGTATAATACTCCATTTTCCACAAAATTCCTTTGATAATCTCCTGATGTAACTGTAGCTTCATCCTCCAAGGAGAGAATGCCTACTACATTTTGCGTGTCCCTAGGATCTTCAATGCCGATTCTCCACAAATTATCCTGATCTTTTTTACCTATGACTACCACATTGCCGCCGGCATTAATCAAAGCTTGTTTTATGCCAGCTTGCTTTAGTACTTCTGCTGCCTTTTCGGCAGCATACCCTTTGGCTATAGCTCCTAAATCTATCGACATTTTTGGTTTTGCTAAAAACACTGTTCTATTGTCTTTGTTTAAAAATACTTGGTCACTGTCAACCAAAGATAATTTCTCTTGAATTAAACTTGCAGGAGGCACATGTTGTTTTTCTTTTTTTCCGAACCCCCAAATATCCATTAAAGGACCAATAGTTATATCAAAGGCTCCCCCGCTGAAACGCTCGTACTTTAAAGACATTTCAATCATCTCATAAACATCTTCTGAAACTTGGACAGGTTTTTTCCCTGCAGCATTATTAATTTTCACTACTTCACTCTGCTCATAGGCTGCTGTTCCCGGTTTGGCAAAACGATCAGTTAATAAAGCGATTTTATTCATCTCCTGATATGCTTTATCTACTGCTGCTTTTAATTGCTTTTCATTTTGCCCATAAGCTTCGATATTGATTAAAGTATCCATTAGAAACTGCTGGTCAGAATATTCTTTAGGTCCAAATAAGGAAGAGCACCCTACCAAAAAAGGAATTAATAAAAAACAAAGCATTATACTGAGTAATTTAATTGGTTTAACCACTTTACCACCCTCTCGGCATTAAAAAGCACTATTCTATACTCTGAAGATTACTATTGATGTATATCTTCTATAATATAACAAAAAAAGCAAAATACCAATAATCCAAGCATAAAAAAAGTCGCTGTTCTTTAGGAACAACGACTTTTTTATAAATTTTTTACATCATCCCAGGAGGCATGCCGCCGGGCATAGGAGGCATTTCTGGTTTTTCTTCAGGAATATCAGCTACAATAGCTTCTGTTGTTAATAACATGGCAGCAATACTAGCAGCGTTTTGTAAAGCGCTACGGGTAACTTTAGCCGGGTCAACGATTCCAGCAGCAAGCATATCTTCGTAGACATTTGTTAATGCATTATAACCAACACCTACTTGAGCTGCTTTAACTTTTTCAACAACTACAGAACCTTCCTCACCAGCGTTAATGGCAATTTGACGAACAGGCTCTTCTAAAGCTTTTTTCACAATGAGAACACCTGTTTTTTCGTCGCCTTCAACATTAATTTTGTCAAGGGCTGACATTACATCAATTAAAGTTGTTCCACCACCGGCAACAATACCTTCTTCTACAGCGGCTCTAGTAGCAGCTAAAGCATCTTCAATACGTAATTTTTTCTCTTTTAATTCTGTTTCAGTTGCAGCACCAACTTGGATTACACCAACGCCGCCGCTTAATTTAGCTAAGCGTTCTTGTAATTTTTCTTTATCAAAATCAGAAGTAGACTCGTCATGTAAGTGGCGAATTTGAGCAATTCTTTGTCGAATTTCTTCTTGGGAACCTTTACCTTCAACAATAGTTGTATGTTCTTTATCCACTTTTACTTGACGTGCTTGACCAAGCATATCAATTGTTACACTATCCAATTTGATACCAATGTCTTCGGTAATATATTTACCGCCTGTTAAAATAGCAATGTCTTCAAGCATTGCTTTCCGGCGATCACCGAAGCCAGGAGCTTTAATTGCAACACAGGTAAAGGTACCACGAATTTTATTAACAACTAAGGTAGCTAGTGCTTCCCCTTCAATATCTTCTGCAATTAGAAGTAATGGTTTACCTGTTTGGACAACTTTTTCGAGGATAGGTAATAAATCGTTGATTGCAGCAATCTTTTTGTCTGTAATTAAAATATAAGCATCATTTAAAACTGCTTCCATTTTTTCAGTATCAGTAATCATGTAAGGAGAAATATAACCGCGATCAAGTTGCATACCTTCAACAACTTCTAAAGTAACGCCCATACCTTGAGATTCCTCAACGGTAATAACTCCATCTTTGCCAACCTTATCCATAGCGTCAGCAATTAGATTACCAATTTCTTTATCATTGGCTGAAATTGAGGCTACTTGAGCAATAGCATTTCTGCCTTCAATAGGTTTGCTAATATTCTTTAACTCATTTACAGCAACTTCAACAGCTCTCTCAATACCTTTTTTAATAATCATTGGGTTTGCACCAGCTGCTACGTTTTTTAAACCTTCTCTAATCATAGCTTGGGCTAAAACTGTTGCAGTTGTTGTACCGTCACCGGCAACATCATTAGTTTTGGTAGCAACTTCTTTAACTAACTGAGCACCCATGTTTTCAATAGGATCTTTTAATTCAATTTCTTTGGCAATAGTAACACCGTCGTTGGTAATTAATGGACCTCCGAATTTTTTCTCAAGAACAACATTGCGTCCTTTTGGTCCTAGTGTAACTTTAACAGTTTCAGCCAGTGCATTAACACCTTTTTCTAAGGCATGTCTGGCATCTTCTGTAAATACAATTTGTTTCGCCACTTTAATTCCCTCCTATGTACAATACTATTTAATTGCTACAATATTATTTAATTACAGCCAAAATATCGCTTTCTCTAACTATGAGATATTCTTCGCCATCTAATTTAACTTCAGTACCAGCGTATTTGGAGTAGATTACTTTATCCCCTACTGCTACTTCTAATGCTGCTTTCTGGCCGTTATCTAATGCTCTGCCAGTACCAACAGCTACTACCTCACCTTCTTGGGGTTTTTCTTTGGCAGTATCAGGGATTACAATACCGCTTTTTGTTTTTTCCTCAGAAGACAATACTTTAATTACTACTCTGTCACCTAATGGCTTAATATTCATCAATCCTACCTCCTTGTAATGCTAATATTTATTGTTAGCACTCATTTTCGTTGAGTGCTAATATACACTTATAATAATAATTTGAGGTTTTAGAAAAAGGCAAACCCCTAAATTGACTATTATTTACCTTCAAAGCTAATATATTGCACTTTAAGCCTAATTATCTTAATTTTTCTTTATAATACAATATTATTCACTAGGGATTTGCTGGAAAGTATAAAATAACCATTAATTATAGATATTTCCAATAAAAAAATTTTTATACACTTTATATTATAAATTTATTTAGCTGCTTCTTGGGCTTTATAAAGAAGTGCTTTTTCAATTAACTCCTGCAGTACTTTTTCTTTGTTAGTAGAACCTTGACGAAGGACGCTTTTTAAATCAAATTCAGGCCCTTTAATTAGGCAAGGTTTAAGCTTACCATCTGGGGTTAGCACCATCCGGCTGCAAGTACTGCAAAAACTACTTTGTTCTGCAATAAAACCTATTGTTCCCCTAGCTCCCTTAACTTGATAGTAAACTGCCGGCCCATTGCCAGTTATCCCGGTAACGGGGTGCAGCCCGTAATGGTCTTCAATAACTTTTTTAATCTTTGATACTGTGAAATATTTATGTTGTGGACTTTGATTGTTTTCATCCCTATACTGCTCAATAAATCTGACATGCACAGGTATTTCTACTGAAAGATCGACTAAATCACAAATTTCCTGCCAAGTAATTTCCCTATTTACGTTGACATTTAATTTAACTGGGTCTAATCTAAAAGCCCAACCAGCAAAAATTCCAATATCAACTTTAGCATAATCTATCTTTTTTCCCTTTTTGTAATTTAAAGGATCAATGGTGCTTAAATTTATATTCACTCTTTTTAATCCAGCTCTTCTAAGCCGTCTTGCATATTTGGTTAACAACAAACCGTTTGTGGTCAACGAGACTTCCTCAATTTGCGAAATATCCACTAATTCCTTAACAAGATTAACTATGCCAGGCCGATCAAGAGGTTCTGCACCTGTCAGCCTGACTTTGGTAATGCCAAAGGGAACTAAAGCATTAACAATTTGGACGATTTCCTCAACTATTAATATTTCCTTTTGGTCATAATTTTCTTGACTGTTTACTGCTATCCTCAAATATTTTATTTGACGGTGGCACTGTTCGTGCAATTCGCTCCCCCCTTAAGCACCATTCACCATTTGTAATCATAACATAAATTACTAATGAGGAGGCTGATTTTCATGAAAGTTGGTATTGCATTAGGGGGAGGCGGCCTACGGGGTTTTGCCCATATCGGCGTTTTAGAAGTACTTTTAGCTAATGGAATTGAGCCAGACATTGTAGCTGGAACTAGTGCCGGCAGTATTGTAGGCAGTTTATTTGCCTCCGGGGTTCAACCTAAACAAATAATTAATTTTTTAACTATGTTTTCAAAACTTAATTTCTTTAATTTAGAAAAAAATTTGGAAGCTTGGCCAGGTAGAAGTTTTGGTCGTGAACGAATTTCCTTGCTGCCTAAAGGGCTAGTAAGTACAAAGCACTTAGAAGATGGTCTGCAGAAACTTCTTGGTCAAAAAAATTTTGACCAGTTGGATTATCCCTTAGCCGTTGTGGCTTCAGATTTAAATAGTGGTAATACAGTTATTTATACAACACACAATCAAAGGGGCCACGATTTTGGGATAGATTCGGCGGTTGTGGAAACTGGGGTTTTAGTTAAAGATGCTGTTGCAGCAAGTTGTGCTATCCCAGGTATTTTCACGCCAAAGGTAATAGGTACAAGGACATTAGTAGATGGAGGTTTAGTTGATAATGTACCTGCAGATATTCTGCGAGCTATGGGCGCAGACATGGTAATTGCAATTGAAATAGGATTTGCAGTAGAACAGGAAAGGCCTATTAATAATATGTTAGATGTGCTTTTGCAAAGCTACGATATTATGGGACATCGTTTAGTAGAAGCAACGCTGCCCCAATATGCCGATGTAATCATTAAACCTACAATAAGTCATGTATCTTTAACAGATATGGAAAAAGTGCCGGGGATTATAGAAGCCGGACGAAGAGCAGCCAATGCAAAGATTAAAGAAATTAAGAGGTTGCTTAAATTTACTTATTAAATGCAAGAGGTTATGCTGATTAAACACAAAAACACCCTTACAGGTGTCTTTGTGTTATCTACATATTTAAATTACATCAATAAGTTAAACATGTTCTTTTGCTGGTTTCGCAGGTTTTGCTTCAGCTTCTGCGCAAACATGGCAAATAGCATCTGCACTTTCTTGAGTTTCCGTACCTGGAACGATGCCCAGCACTGCAGGGCGAATAGCTCCTGTAGGACATTTAGCAATACATACAGCGTTATCACATTTCTCCATACAAATATGATAATCAACAGCAGCTAAGAAATTCTCAACTTTAATAGCTCCATAAGGACAGTCTTTAGCACAGCGAGAACAGCCGATACAAGCTGCGCTGCAAGCTTTCTTAGCAACAGTACCTTTATCCTTAGAATTACAGTTCACACGGACATGAGCTCCTAAGGTCATCATGGAAATAACATTTTTCGGACATACAGTTTCACATTTACCGCAGCCAGTACATTTTGCAGGATCAATAACAGGTAACCCATCAGGGCTCATAGTCATTGCGCCGAAAGGACAATTGCCTACACAGGTGCCTAAACCTAGGCAACCATATTGACAAGTTTTTTGTCCCCCCAGCATTAAGCTGGCAGCAACGCAATCTTGTACACCTTCGTAGTTATAATTTTTAACAGCCTTACTATTTGAACCGGCACATCTAACTTGAGCAATTCTTGGCTCAACAGCTTCAGCAGTTTTACCCGTTAAGTCCGCTACAATTTTAGCAACTGCTTCTTTACCAGGAATACAAAGGTTAGGCGGTACATCTGGATTCATGACAACTGCTTCGGCGTACTGCATACAACCAGCAAATCCGCAGGCACCACACTGACCTTTCGGCAAGGCATCTTCTACTACATGAATCAAAGGGTTCATTTCAATAGCAAACTTTTTATTCGCAAATGCTAAAACAAAGCCAAAAAATACCCCAACTGAGATCATTACGACTAGAATCAACACTGAAGTACCCATTTTCTATTTCCTCCCCTCCTCATATTATGCCGGAATCATGCCGGAAAAACCAAGGAAGGACAACGCTAATAAACCTGCTAGAACAAAAGCGATGCCAAGTCCCTGCAATGGTTTCGGAACATCTGCATATTGTAATTTTTCCCGGAGGCTAGACATTAAAATAATAGCTAAGGCGAAACCTAAACCTGAACCAAGAGCATTTACAATACTTTTTAGGAAACTGTAATTTGATTCAGCATTCAATAAAGGAATCGCCAAAACAATGCAGTTAGTAGCAATTAACATTAGGTATATACCCCACATACTGTATAAGGTGGGAGCATATTTTTTAATAACCATTTCCAACAGCTGCACAAAGCTAGCAATCAAGATAACAAAAACAACAGTAGTTAAAAATTGTAGCTGCAGTGGTACTAAGACATAATTATACACGACCCAGCCTAAAATTGAGCTTAAGGTCATAACACAAGTTACGGCCATACCCATGCCAACAGAAGCACTAAAGTTTTTGGAAATACCAAAGAAAATACATAAACCTAAGAATCTTGTTAAAACGTAGTTATTAACAAGCACTGCTCCCATAAACAGGGTAAAATATTCACCCACTATGCCTCACTCCTTTACTACGAGGATTTGGCCCGACGTTGGCCAATAAGATTAAACAATCCAATTAATAAACCGATAGTAATAAATCCTCCAGGCGGCAAAATCATAATTAAGGCAGGATTATACCAAGATCCCAAAATATGAATACCAGCTAGAGTACCGTTTCCAAATAGTTCACGAATTACCGCAATTAAAACCATAGCTCCTAAAAATCCCCAGCCCATACCAAATCCATCAAAGAAGGAAGGTATAACGGGATTCTTCGTTGCAAAAACTTCTGCACGAGCCAAAATAATCGCAAACACAACAACTAATGCTAAATAAATACTTAATGCTTTATAAATTTCAGGAGCAAAAGCTGATAATAACAATTGTGCTAAAGTAACAATTGTCGCAATTGATGTAATATAAACCGGAAGCCTAACTTTAGGATTCACCAGTTTACGAACAATTGAAATAACCGTATTATTTGCCGTGATAACGAACATTACTGTAAAACCCATACCCATGGCACTAATTAAATCTGAGGTAACAGCTAATGCGGGGCAAAGGCTCAGAGCAAGCACGAAAATTGGGTTGGACTCAAACAAACCATTTTTAAATATGGACCATAAGGATTGTTTTTCACTCATCGCTTATTTCACCCCCGTAAATTCCGTTACTT